>JAYRVK010000164.1:0-9100 GCA_041918555.1 Sandaracinaceae bacterium | reverse complement strand
GGTGGCGGGTCGAGCCGGTCGTGATCGCGGACCTCGACGCGCTCGCGCCGCTGCGGTGGGGCCGCACCACGAGCGATCTGAACCTCCGCGCCGAGGGCGCCGAGGACGGCGCGGCGATCCTCGGGACCCTGCCACGGGGGTCCCACGTCCTCGCCATCGGCGGCCTCTTCGGCGTGCGCGGCAGCTGGGCGAGCACCTGGACGCCCTTCGGCCGGGGCGTGCTCGCCGCGCGCTCCCTCGAGCGGATCGACGGCTGCGCGCCCGCGCGCCCCGAGGGCTTCGACGCGCGCGCGCTCACCGCCCGCGTCCGCGTGATCCAGCGCAACCAGGCGCGCGAGGCCGCGCTCTTCGTCCGCCGCGCGGGTCGACGAACGCACGTCGTCTTGCACGGCCTGGCGGAGGACGGCTGCGCGCTCGGCGCGCGCCTGCTCGCGATCGAGGTCGCCGGCGCGCCGGGGGACGTTCGGCTGACCGCCACGCACGCGGTGGGCGGCACGACGCTGATCGTCGTGGGGACGATCGGCGCGGAGGGCGGCGTGACGTACGGGGCCTATCTGCTCGGCGCGCGCGGCGGGCCTCTCTGGACGGCGCGCGTCCGCGCCGCGAGCGAGCACGTGGTGCGGCTCGGGGAGACCGCCGACGGGCAGTGGTTCCCGATCACCTACACCGACGAGGTGCGCGGCGGGCTCGTGCGCTTGGCGTGGAGCGGCCAGACCCTCGCGCCGGCTGCTCCACCGTGAACGGCTGGCCTCACCGGCCGCGTGAAGGGGCGGCGCCGCGCGCGGCGAGAGGCGAGGTGATACGCCTATCATGACCGGCGGGCCCGGGGCTTGCGGAGCGGCGCTGGCATGACGAACCGAGCCCTGGTCCTCGTATCCCTCGTCGCCGTCGCCTGCGGGAGCCCCGGCGACCTCACGCCCGACGCCGTCCGCACGATCCCGGACGGCGACGCGAGCGGTGCGGCGTGGAGCGGCGCCTACGAGATCGAGATCCGCACCGTCGAGTGCAGCGGCACGTGCGGGCCGTTCACCGTCGGGATCTTCAGCGCCAGCGTGTGCGACGTGGGGGACGTCGACACCGAGCGCGTGGAGGTCGTCCAGACGGAAGGCCACTTGCAGATCGACACCAGCGACCTGCCCTCGCGCTTCGAAGGCGGGGTGTTCGCGAACGGCTCGTTCGACGTCGGAGGATACGCGACGCAGTTCGGCGGCGAGCTCGAGATCTCCGCGCGAGGGGAGGGGACCATCGATCCGTCGGGCCGGATCGAGGCGACGATCCGGTCGCGCACGTGGGGCCAGGTCGAGGGCCAGGGCGCGGACTGTCTCGGCGTGCGCGAGGTGACGGGCGTCCGCGAGTAGCTCGCTCAGATCACGCGCTCGTTGCCGCCGTCCACCGGGATCTGCGCGCCCGTACACGAGCGGAAGCCCGGGCCGACGAGCGCGGCGGCGATCCTCGCCACGTCCTTCGTGGTGACCTCGACGCCGAGCAGGTTGCTCCGCTTGTACTGCTCGACGCTCATCCCGTAGTGCTTCGCGCGCAGCGCGATCGTCTCGTCGGTCCAGAGCTCGGTGTCGAACACCTTGTCGGGGTGGACGAGGTTCACGCGAACGCCCTTCGGCGCGAGCTCCAGCGCGGCGACCCGCGCGAGCTGCGTCGCGGCGGCCTTCGACGCGCTGTAGGCGGCGGCGCCCGGGCCGGGCGCGGGGACGTTGCGCGACGCGACCACGAGGATCGACGGATCGAGGCCGCGCTCGAGGAACGGGATCGCGGCCCGCATCGCGCGCATGTGACCGCCGAGGTTGAGATCGAGGGTGCCCGCCCACGCGGCCTCGTCGATCGCGGCGATCGGGGCCGACGGAGGGAAGTTGCCCGCGTTGCACACGAGGACGTCGAGGCCGCCGAAGCGCTCGACGCACGCGCGCACCGCCGCGTCGACCGACGCGCGATCGGTCACGTCGCAGCGCACCGCGAGTCGATCGGGCCCCGCGAAGTCGGCGACCTCGCGCACGTCCGCGACGCACACGCACGCGCCCTCTCGGCGCAGCTCCTCGGCGATCGCGCGGCCGATCCCGACCGCGCCGCCGGTGACGAGGGCGACCTTGCCGGCGAGCGGGGGCGTCGCGCCGCCCTTCTTCAGCTTGGCCTGCTCGAGCTCCCAGTACTCCATGTCGAAGAGGTCGGGCGGGCTCAGGGGGGTCCACCCCCCGAGCGCCTCGCCGACCTGCACGCACCACGCGGTGTGGCGCGCGATGTCCGCGACCTCCGCGGCGGCCTTGCCGCTCTCGCCGAGCGCGACCACGCCGTGCCCCTTCCACACCGCCCAGCGCGGCCCCGGATCGAGCATCGAGAGCGCGCCGCGATCGTGCCGCGCGAAGTAGGCGCGGTACGCCGCCGCGAAGCCCTCGACCGCGTCGTCCATCGCGCGATCCACGATCGCCGGGATCGCCTTGGTGCGGATCACGTGGTCGGGCGTCACCGGGCCGCGCGTGGCGATCGACGCGACGTCCTCGCGCCGCGCGAAGCCCGCCGCCGCCGGGCTCCCGTCGAAGCGCGCGATCAGCGCGCGCCCCGCCGCGCGCGACGCCGCGCGCCGGAGCTCCGCGAGCGCGATCGGATCGGCCTCGCCGTGCTCCCCGCCCCGCGGCGCCGTAGCGGCCTCGCCGATCGCCGCCTCGGCCTCGCTCACGAGGCGGATCATCCGCTCGTAGCTCGTGCGCGCGTCGTCGCCGAACGTGAACACCCCGTGGTGCAGGAGGATCATCCCCTCGAGCCGCGACCAGTCGACGTCCCGCGTCTGCTCGTAGATCGCGCGCGCGAGCACGAAGCCCGGCATGACGTACGGCACGTAGAGCACACGGTCGCCGTACAGCGCGCGCACGCGGGCCTCGCCGTCGGGCGTGTTCGTGAGCGTGACCACCGCGTCCGCGTGCGTGTGATCGACCCACGCGTGCGGGATGACCGCGTGGAGGATCGCCTCGACCGACGGATTGGGTGCGCCGGGATCGAGGAGCGCGGCGCGCTGCTCGCGCACCATGTCCGTGTCCGACAAGCGCTCCAGGCGAGCCATCTTGCGGAGCACGTCGAGGCGCACCGCCGCGAAGCCGGCGGGCGCGATCGACGCGAGATCCCAGCCGCTGCCCTTCACGTAGAGCGCCTCGACGGGGTCGCCGAAGAAGTCCGGACGGGTGAGCTTCACGCTCGTGTTGCCGCCGCCGTGGAGCACGAGCGTGGGCTCGGCGCCGATGAGGCGGGAGGTATAGGCGCGCAGCGCGAGCGGGTCGGCCGGTGCCTCGTTTGGGACGTAGCGGCTCCTCATGGCGCGCACCATAGGAGATCCGCGATAGGCTCGCGAGGGGCGATGGCGGCGACGCGGATCCTGCGAGCGGTGTTCGTCGAGGCGGCCTCGGCGGACGCGACCCGGCTGCCCGAGGCGCTCGAGGCGCGCGCGGTGGTGCGGCTGCGCTGGCTCGTGCTCGGCACCGCGCTCGCGTTCCTCGCCGGCATCCCGTTGCGCTGGGTCAACTGGCGCGCCGAGGACGAGTCGCTGTTCCTCCTCTCGAGCGTGGTCTCGGCGCTCCTCGCCGCGACCGGGCTCACGGTGTTCCTCGTGCTCCGGTACGGGCGCCTGCGCGCCCAGCACGCGCTCTGGGCGGGGCTCGCCTACGAGGTCGCGCTCTGCTTCGCGCTCGCGCTGGTCGAGCAGGTGATCGTGGGCTTCGCGGTGCTCCCGTTCCGGCTCTCGTCGGTGGCCCTCGTGCTGATCGTGTTCCCGCTCGTCGTGCCCTCGCCGCCGCGGCTGCGCTTGATCGCCACGGTCGCCGGCGCGGTCGCCGCGCCGCTCGCGCTCGGCGTGGTGGCGCTCGTCGCGGCGGGCCGCTTCGACGTGCGCTCGATCGTCGCGGCGAGCGCGCCGACCTTCCTCGTCGCGGGGGTGTCCGCGTGGATCGGCCAGGTCGTCCATCGCATGCGGCTCGACGCGGATCGCGCGACCGCGTTCGGCCAGTACGAGCTCGTCGAGCAGCTCGGCCGCGGTGGCATGGGCGAGGTCTGGCGCGCGAAGCACGCGAAGCTCATGCGGCCCGCCGCGATCAAGCTCATCCGCCCCGACGAGGCCGACGTGCACGGCAAGGCCGCGCGCGCGCGCTTCCACCGCGAGGCGCAGGCGACCGCGGCGCTGACCTCGCCGCACACGGTCTCCCTCTTCGACTACGGCACGACGGAGGAGGGGACCCTCTACTACGCGATGGAGCTCCTCTCCGGCGTGGACCTCGAGACGATGGTCAAGCAGCTCGGGGCGCTCCCGCCCGAGCGCGTCCTGCACGTGCTCGATCAGGCGTGTGCGTCGCTCGAGGAGGCGCACGAGCTCGGCCTCGTGCACCGCGACATCAAGCCCGCGAACCTCGTGCTCTGTCGCGTCGGCACCGAGGTCGACTTCGTGAAGGTGCTCGACTTCGGGCTCGTGAAGCCGCGCCACCTCGCGGAGGGGAGCCAGGTCTCGGTCGCCGGCGCGGTGAGCGGGACGCCGGGTTACGTCGCGCCCGAGCACGCGGCCGGCAAGCCGGTGGACGGCCGCGCGGACCTCTACTCGCTCGGGTGTGTCGCCTACTACCTGCTCACGGCCCAGCGCGTCTTCGTGCGGCGCACGAAGATGGAGCTCCTGACCGCGCACCTCATGGAGGACCCCACGCCGCCGTCCGTGCGCGCCCCGCACCTCGCGATCCCGCCGGTCGTGGACGAGCTCGTGATGCGCCTCCTGTCGCGCGATCCGAGCGCGCGCCCGCGTGACGCGCGCGAGCTCCGCGCGCTCGTGCGCGCGGCCCGGCACGATCTCCCGACGTGGAGCCGTGAGCGGGCCCTCGCGTGGTGGACCGAGCACCTGCCGGAGCTCGTGAAGCCCAAGACCCAGCTCCGGCTTTGATCTGCGCTAGGCTCCGCCCGTGCCGCTCGACCGAAACGCGCTCAAGGAGCTCCGCGAGGCGCCCTGGCGAACCGTCGACGAGCTCCGCGTGTTCGTCGACCGCGTGGGCACCGTGGATCGCCGCGACGTGACCTCGCTCCTCGAGCTCCTCACCGATCCGAAGCTCGACGCGGGGCCCCAGCACCAGAACCGCTGCTCGGCGTTCAAGACCCTGTGCCTGCGCGCCCCCGAACCCTCGTTCTTCGAGCCCATCGTCGCCGCGCTCGGCCGCGCCGACCCGCTGTTGCGCCGCGCCATGGTGGCCATCCTCCCGAAGGTCAACGACGTCGACCGCCACGATCTCCTGTGCGCGCAGCTCGGCTCGGCGGACCGCGAGGTGCGGCGCGACGTCGCGGCGGTGCTCGACGCGGTGGCCGGCCCGTCGGCGCTCCGCGAGCTCACCAAGCTCGCGTCCCGTCCCTCGTTCCCGGGCCGGCGCGACGCGATCGAGGTGATGGTCCCCAAGGCCCGGCACCGCACCCTCGAGCTCCTGCGCGCGGTGCTGGATCACGGGACGATGCCCGAGCGGCTGCGCACGATCGAGCTCCTCGGGGATCGCGAGCTGATGAGCGGGGATCTCGGCGGGGCCGTCGACGCAGTGGTCGGCGTGCTCGACGACCGCGACCCGCGGATCGCGGAGGCGGCGTTCAAGTCCTTCGCGGGGCTCGCGGACGAGACCACGTTCTTCGAGGCGCTCGAGCCGCGCCTGCACGCCGAGGGGGTGAGCCCCGTGCTCGTCGAGGCGCTCGGCCACTTCCCGACGCGGCGCAGCGCGGATCTGCTCAGCGCGCGCCTCCGCCGCGGGCCCTCCGTCGTGCAGCTCGCCGCGATCCGCGCGCTCCGGAAGATCGGGACCGACGACGTCGTCGCGCGGCTCGTGGAGGCGCTCCACCTGGAGGACCAGGCGCTCCGTCGTAACGCGCAAGATGCGTTGCAGGAGCTCGGCGAGTCCGGCGCGGTCGACCTCGCGAAGCTGCTCCTGATGCTCCTCGCGAGCCCGCTCCCCCACGTGCGCCGCGCCGCGTCCGGCCTCGCCGGCTCGGTGAAGGGGGGGACGCCGCTCACCCACCAGCTGCTCGCCGCCCTGCGCGACGAGGACTGGTGGGTGCGCGAGCGCGTGCTCGACGCGATCGTCGAGCTGGGCCTCCCCGAGCTCGCGGATGGCCTCGTGTCATTCCTCGGCGACGAGCGCCCCGAGATCCGCCGCTACGCGGTGTTCGGTCTGCTCCGCCTGCGCGACGCGGCCACGCTCGGCGCGATGCTGCGCACCGCGGCCGTCGATCTCGACTGGTGGGTCCGCGAGCAGGCCGTGCAGGCGATCGGCGTGCTCGGCGACGAGCGCGCGGTGCCGTACCTCGAGGCGCTCCTCGTCGAGCGCCCGGATCTGAGGGTCGCGACCATCGAGGCGCTCGGGCTGCTGCACGCCGACGAGTCGTTGTTGAATCGCGCCGAGCTGACGGCCGATCCGGATCCCGCGGTGCGGCTCGCGATGCTCGAGGCGCTCGCCAAGCTCGACCGTGGGCAGAAGGCGTCCTTCTTCGTCCAGGCGTGCACCAACGACGAGGAGCCGCGCGTCGCGAAGGTCGCGCGCGAGATCCTCGACCGCTGGAAGCTCGCCACCGACGCCGATGCGTCCGCCTCGGTCGGGCTCCTCGATCGCCTGCTCGTGGCCACCGCGCGCCACGGCGCCGACGACCTCATGCTCGCGCCCGGGCGCGCCCCCGTCGTCAAGCACCTCGGCGAGATCCAGCCCATCACGCGCGGCGTCCTCGACGAGCCGGAGATGGAGCGGATGGTCCTGCCGGTGCTCTCGGCCGTGCAGCGCGAGGCGCTCGCGAACGGGCACGACGTCGACCTCTCGTACGACGTCCCGGGCTTCGACCTCCGCTACCGGATCAACGTGTTCCGCCAGCTCTCGGGGCTCAGCGCGGTGTTCCGGCGCGTGCGCCAGGACCTCCCGGGGCTCGACGCGCTCGGGCTGCCCGAGGTGGTGAAGCGCTTCGCCGACTACCCGAACGGCCTCGTGCTCGTCGGCGGGCCCACCGGCTCGGGCAAGTCCACCACCCTCGCCGCGCTGATCGGCTACATCAACGAGCACCTCGGCCGGCACATCGTGACCATCGAGGATCCGATCGAGTTCGTGCACCCGCAGCGCGAGAGCCTCGTGAACCAGCGCGAGGTCGGCTCGCACGCCCCCTCCTTCGCGTCGGCGCTGCGCGGGACCTTGCGCCAGGACCCGGACGTGATCCTCGTCGGCGAGCTCCGCGATCGCGAGACGATCGAATTCGCCGTCAACGCCGCCGAGACGGGCCACCTCGTCTTCGCGACGGTCCACACGACCAGCGCGGCGACGAGCATCGACCGGCTCATCCACGCCTGCGAGCCGTCGCGGCAGCCGGTGATCCGCGCGATGCTCGCGGAGTCGCTGCGCGCGGTGCTCTGTCAACAACTATTGCGTAGTAGAGATGGGAGCGGGCGGCGCGTCCTCGCGTGCGAGATCCTCGTCTCGAGCGACGCGGTCGCGAACGTCATCCGCAAGGACAAGGCGTTCCAGCTGCCCTCGGTGATCACCACGGGCGGCGCCCAGGGCATGCGGCTGATGGACGCCGACCTCGCGGCGCTCGTCCGCTCCGGCACGGTCGATCCCGAGGACGCGCTGCTCAAGGCGCAGGACAAGGCGGCGTTCGCGGAGCTCGTCCTCGCGCTCGAGGAGGGCCGGAGCGCGCCGGTGCCGGTCTCGGCGTCGCGTTCGAGCCTGCCGCCGCGCGCCGCTCCGGTCGCCTCCCCGAAGGCCGGAGGGACCTGAGCGATGGCCCGCCTCGACACGTTCCTCCGCATCGCCGCCGATCAGCGGGCGAGCGACCTGCACTTCCACGCGGGCAAGGTCCCGCGCGTCCGGTACAACGGCGAGCTGTCGACCATGCCCTTCCGGGTGCTGTCCGAGCCCCAGGTGCGCGCGCTCCTCGACGAGATCCTCGAGGCGCGCCAGCTCGCGACGCTCGACCGCGACGGGCAGGTCGACTTCGCGTACGAGCTCGCCGACGTGGGCCGCTTCCGCGGGAGCGTGTGCCGGCAGGCCGGCGGGCTCTCGGCGGTGTTCCGCGTCGTGCCGAGCCGCGTGCCCAACCTCGACGACCTCGAGCTCCCCGCGGCGGTCGCGGGCTTCACGCGCCACGCGAACGGGCTCGTGCTCGTCACCGGGCCGACCGGCTCCGGCAAGACCACGACCCTCGCGGCGATGGTCGACCTCATCAACCGGACGAGCGGCCGCCACGTGATCACGGTCGAGGACCCGATCGAGTTCGTCCACGTCCCGCAGCGCGGGCTCGTCACCCAGCGTGAGGTCGGCTTGCACGTGTCCAGCTTCGCCGCGGCGCTGCGCTCGGCGCTGCGCGAGGCGCCCGACGTGCTGGTCGTCGGCGAGATGCGCGACTTCGAGACCATCAGCCTCGCGCTCACCGCGGCGGAGGCCGGCGTGCTCGTGTTCGCGACGCTCCACACGGGCTCCGCGGCCAAGGCGATCGATCGCATGCTCGGCGCCGCGCCCGCGGACGTGCAGGAGCAGACGCGCGAGATCCTCGCGGTGCTGCTGCGCGGGGTGCTCAGCCAGCGCCTGTGCCGGCTCTCGAGCGGCCGCGGCCGCGTCGCCGCGACGGAGATCCTCTTGCAGTCGGCCTCCATCTCGAACCTCATCCGCGAGTCGAAGATCCACCAGGTCGACGCGTACCTGCGCGGCGGCGAGGACGCCTCGCGCGGGATGCACAGCCTCGAGCAGTCGCTGCACCGGCTCGTCCTCGAGGGCCGCATCAGCCGTGACGAGGCGGTGCTCCAGGCGAACGACGGGTCCAGTCTGCTCGCGGTCCTCGGAGGTGTGGCGTGAGGGAGGGTCGCGAGGAGCGGGCGAGGCAGCGCCGCATCGACACCGCCCGCGAGCTCGAGGCGCGAGGCCACCTCGACCACGCGGTGAAACAGTTCCTGCGCGCGGGCGCGCCGGCCGAGGCGGCCCGCGCGCTCGCGAAGGTCGGCCGCCTCGCCGACGCGGGGGACGCGATCTTGAAGGGCCTCTCGCTCGAGGGGGACGACGTGGCGGGCCTCTGTGCCGACGACCGCGCGATGGTCGCGCAGGCAGCGGCGTTCTTCGAG
>JAYRVK010000163.1:0-11772 GCA_041918555.1 Sandaracinaceae bacterium | reverse complement strand
GGCGCTGCGCGAGCGCATCGACGCCGCGTGGGCGCGCGCCACGAGCACCTGTCCGGGCGCGCGCGCGCACCCGCCGGTGCCCGCGTCGCTGCGGCCCGCGGGGCCCTCGCTGGGCGCGCCGTCGGTCGCCGCGCTGATGACCGCGCTCCGCGCGTGCGGCTGCGACGGGACGGACCTCGTCGCGATCGAGGCCGTCGCGCGGCGCGCGCTGGTCGACCCCGACGGGCCGGTGCACCGGCTGCGCGCGACGCTGCGCTTCGGGCTGCCCTCGGACGACGCGCCGGCCCTGACGGTCGCGCCGGGCGAGACCGTGGCCGCGCTCGTGGTGCGGCTCGAGGCGCTCGACGGCGCGACCTGGATCCGGGCGGAGTAGCTACACCTTGCCCGGCGTGTACCAGCGGCGGTCGTTGTCGCGCGTGAACGCGACGAACGCGACGCTGATCGAGGGATCGAGCGCGCGCACGTGGTGCCACCACCCCACCGGGAGGAACAGGGCCTCGCCCGGGGCGAGCTCGACGCTCCGGAGCGCGATCGCCTCCGCCGCCCGCGGGTCCTCGGGATCGAGCGCCGCGTACATCGCCCGAGGCGCCTCGAGCAGGGCTCGCTCCACGGGTGAAGCGAGCAAGATTCGTTTACGGCCGAAGAGCTGGCAGAAGAGGATGTTCGAGGTGTCGTGGTGGAGCGGGGTGACCGTGCCGGCGGGGCCGACCCACAGCTGGCTGCCGCCGACCAGCCGCTCGCGATCCAGGATCCCGCGGCTGTCGCCCACCTCGTCGAGGAGCGGGCGGAGCGGCCCCTCGAGGTTGCGGTTGCGCGCGATCATGTAGAAGTCGTTCGAGCGATCGGTGCGGGCCATGCGCTCGACCAGCGCGCCCATCGTCGTCGACGCGCGCAGCGCGGCCGCGTGCACGTCGTAGTCGGCGTCGGCGTCGCGGCCCTCGCACACCTCGACCTCGACCTCGCCGAAGCGCGCCGCGAGGGACGCGGGGGTCCACGCGCGCGCAGGCCACGCGTCGAGGAGGTCCGGCAGCACGACCGGCGTGCTCGTCGCGTAGTAGCGCTCGAAGAACGCGTCGCCCGGGAGCCCCTCGACGCGCTCGACCTCGCGCGGCCGCGCGCGCGTCGCGTGCTGCTCCGCGAGGAGCCGGAGCACCTGACCGTAGCGGGCGGCGCGGCGCGTCGCGGCGGCCGCGACCGCGAGGGCCGGCGAGGCGAGCGTGTCCGCGATCCGCGCGTCGGCCTCGGCCGCCGGGACGCCCTGCGAGACGAGCGCGTCCCGCACGACCTCGGGGCGCGCGCCCCGCGCGAGGTTCTCCGCGACCCAGCGCCGCCATTCCGGCGCGAGCGCCGCAGGCGCGCGCTTCTTGCGTCGTCGGCTCGTGCTCACGGCTCGGGCATCGGCGGCGGCGGCATCGGCGCGATCACGTCCGCGTCGAAGCCCGCGTCCCGCGGCGGCGGCATGGGGGGCGGCGGGCCCCCCGCGTCGTCGCCTCCGTCGAGCGGCGGCGGCATCGGCGCGAGGATGCCCGCGTCGTAGCCGGCGTCCTCTTCGTCGCCCGCGTCGAAGGGCGGCGGCATGGGCGGCGGCGGCCCGCCCGCGTCGCCGCTCCCGGCGTCGGCGGGCGGCGGCATCGGGCTAATGATCCCGGCGTCCTCGGAGGTCCCCCCGCCGCAGCCCATCGCGCCGAGCGTGATCGCCACGGCGACGGCGGCGTCGCGCACGAGGGGTGGGGTCTTGGGGAACGGCGTCAGCGCGCGAGGGTCGGCCACGCGGCGAACATAGCAGAAGGCGGGGAGCCGCGTGATAGGGTGCTCTCGTTGCCGCGCCTCGCCGTCCTCTTCGCCGCCGCGCTCGCCGTGACCTCGGCGCGCGCGCGGGCGGACGACCGCCCGGTCTGCGCCGAGCCTCCGAGCGACGCGGAGGTCCGCGCGCGGCTCGAATTCGTGCGCGGCTACGTGCGCGCCGACGAGGCCCCGGCGCGGCGCTGGTACACGACGTTCCTGTTCCTCCACGGCGCGATGGCCGCCGGCGCCGCGATGCTCGCCGCCTCGGGCGATCGCAACGAGGGGCAGCAGGTCGACATGACCGTCAACACGATCTCCTCGACCCTCGCGGTGATCACGATGCTCACCGCGACGCCGCCGATCGTCGGCGCGGGCGGGACGATCGCCGCGATGCCGGACGCGACCGCCGAGCAGCGGCTGGCGCAGCTCCGTGTCGCGGAAGACGTCTTGCGCCGCGAGGCGGGCGCGATCGACTTCCTCGACTCCTGGCTGGCCGCGACGGGCACCGCCCTCTACACGACGGCCGCGTCGACCACGCTGCTCGTGGCCTTCGACCGGCTGAGCGCGAGCTACACCACGATCCTCGGCGGGATCGTGCTCGGGCACGGGCGCATCCTGCTCCGGCCGCGCGCGGCGCGCGGGCGCTGGCAGCGCTACCGGCGCCGCTTCCCCGACGCGGCGTGCGAGGACGGCGAGCTCGTCCCGCTCGCCGGGCCCTCGCTCGACGTCGGGCCGATGGGCCTCGGGGTCGGGCTCCTCTTGCGGTTCTGAACGCCGGGGGCCGCCAAGGCATCGATCGAGCGCTACCCTCCTCCCCGATGCGCCCACTCCTCGCGACCGTCCTCCTCTGCCTCCTCGCTCCGGGGTGCGGCCCCGGCGTGGCCATGCGCGGCGGCACGCTGAGCCCGGGCCGCGCGGAGAGCGATCCCTCGATGGAGTGCCTCCCCGACCCCGACATACAGCAAGCCTCGATGACACGCCACATGCGCTTCGGCTGGACGCTCGCCGAGGAGTCCTTCCTCGTCCCCCCGCCCGCCGCGCCCGACGATCAGTCGTCCGAGAGCCTCGAGGCGTGGTCGAGCCAGGTCCTCGCGCCGTGGCTCGAGCGCAAGACGCACACGATCGAGGCGGCGCGCCGCGAGCTCGACCTCGCCGCGGAGGAGACGCACCGCCAGCGCATCATGGGCGGCGCGATCGTCGGGCTGATGTACGAGGACGTCGCGCGCGTCCTCGCGGCGATCCCCCCCCCTGCGGAGCTCGAGGACGAGCCGGAGATCCAGGAGCTCTACCGCGGCGTGCTCACGTCCGAGGCGCGGCCGTTCCTCGAGCACGCGCGGCGCGCGTACAGCGCGTGCGCGCAGAACGGGATCCGCCCCGAGTCGATGCGGCACTGGTCCCGCTTCTGCGCGCGGCGCGAGGAGCGGTTGCCAGGCCGCAGCCGCCGCGCCGACGACCTCGAGAGCGGCGAGACGGTGGTCGAGGTGATCGCCGATTGATCGTGAACGAGGCTTCCTCGCGATACCGGCGTGTGATCGCGGAGATGGATGATAGGGTTCGACGGTGCGACCGTTCGGACCGCTCCTCGCGCTCGCCCTCGCGCTCGGCCCCGCGATCGCGCAGGCCGACGACGCCGGGGGCCCGGGCGCGCTCGACGCGGGCGCTCCCGCCGCGCTCGACGCGGGAGCGCCGCGCCCCGACGCGGGGGCGCCGCTGGACGCGGCCGCGGGCGACGCCGACGCGGCGCGCCTCGACGCGGCGGTGCCCGACGACGCGGGCGTCGCGGACGCATCGACCACCGACCTCGCCGACGCCGCGGTGGTCGACGGATCCGTCGAGGCCGCGGCGGCGCCGCCCGAGCACGGCGCACCGACGCCCCCCGAGGAGCTGGACACCTCGCTCGTCATCCGCTCGTTCGCCGCGCTCGCCGTCCTCGTCCTCCTGATCTGGCTCGCGTCGCACCCGCTCGCGCGCCGCATCGAGGAGGCGATCGGCGTCCGGCAGGTCGTGACGAGCGGCCTCGTCTTCGTGGCGCTCGGCGCGGCCGCGCGGCACCCCGCGATCGACGTGCTCACCCCGGCGCTCCTCGAGGACCTCGCGCCGCTCCTCCACTTCGCGCTCGGCTGGCTCGGCTTCGTCGTGGGCTTCCAGCTCGACGTGCGCATGCTCGATCGCCTCCCGCGCGGCACCGCGCTCACCGTCTCGGTCGAGAGCGCCGCGCCCTTCGTCGCGGTGACCCTCGCGTTCGCCGCCGCGCTGCTCGCGTTCGGCGAGCCGATCGACGACCCCGTCTTCGTGCAGAACGCGCTCACCCTGGGCGCCGCCGGCTCCGTCTCCGTGATCGCACAGAACGTCCGCGCGCCGCTCTTCCGCGTGGACGAGACCGTCGAGACCACGCGGCTGCGCATCGATCTGCTCGACGAGGTCGTGCCCGTGGCGGGGCTCGCCTTGCTCGGCGCGTTCTTCCGGCCGGACTGGATCGCTTGGCGCTGGGAGCTCCCGGGGACGGTGTGGCTCTTCCTCACCGTCGGCCTCGGCGTCGCGGTCGGCCTCCTCGTCTACGTCATGGCGCGCGAGCGCGCGTCGGTCGGCGAGTTCGTCGCGATCGTCGTCGGATCGGTCGCCCTCGGCGCGGGCGTCGCCGGCTACCTCTACCTCTCGCCGGTGGTCATCTGCTTCCTCGCGGGGGCGCTCCTCACGAACCTCCCGTTCGAGTCGCGCACGCGGATCTGGGACGTCCTCACGTCGCTCGAGCGCCCGACCTACTACGCGCTCCTCGTCGTCGCGGGGGCGCTGTGGGACTTCTCGGACTGGCGCGGCTTCATCCTGATCCCGCTGTTCGTCGTCGCGCGCACGGTCGGCTCGTTCGCCGGCCACAAGATCATCGAGCGCGCGGACGGCGCCGAGCCCACGTCGCGCACCGTGCTCCGACCGATCGGCGCGATCTCGCTCGCGATCGTGATCAGCGCGCAGTCGATGTACCGCGGGCACGCGATCTCGTGGATCGTCACCGCGGTCATCGGCGGCGCGATCGTCACCGAGGCGCTCGTCCAGCTCACCAGTCGCGTGCGGCGCTCGCGCGTGCCCGCGGAGCCCGCCGCTCCGGCGGAGAAGAAGGAGGAGGGCGCGTGAGGCACATCGCGATCCTCCTCTTGCTCGGCTGGCTCGTGCACGCGGTGACGAGCTTCCGCCCGCACTCGGGCGAGGCCTCCGACTTCGCCGGCGTCGCGCTCGCGTTCGGCGCGCTGATGCTCGCCGCGCTCTTCCTCGGCCGCATCGCGAGCAAGGTCCGCCTCCCGAAGATCGTCGCCTACATCCTCGCGGGCGTCGCCGCCGGCCCGCACGCGCTCGGGCTGATCTCCGAGAGCACGGTCTCCAAGCTCGGCCTCGTGAACGGGATCGCGGTCTGCCTCATCGCGCTCACCGCGGGCAGCGAGCTCAACCTGCGGCGCATGCGCCCGCTGCTCGGCGTGATCGCGCGCCTCACCGGCTTCGCGGTCCTCGGGACGTGGGTCCTGATCAGCGCGGTGCTCTTCGCGGCCTCGAGCCTGCTGTCCTCGTTCCTCGGGTTCTACGACGGCGCGGCGCTCGTCGCGGTGTGCGCGACCATCGGCGTCGCCATCACCGCGCAGTCGCCCGCGGTCGTGATGGCGCTCCTGGCCGAGACGCGCGCCGCGGGCCCGGTGAGCTCGGTGATGCTCGGCGTGGTCGTGATCGCGGACCTCGTCGTCATCGTGATCTTCGGGGTCGCGAGCGCGATCGTGCAGCTCCAGCTCGGCGGCGAGTCGGACGCGGGCCGCGCGATCCTCGGGATCGGGTGGGAGCTCCTGGGCTCGATGGGGGTCGGGCTCCTCGTCGGCGCGATCTTGTGGTTGCACCAGCGCTTCGTGAAGCGGGACGCCGCGTTGTTCGTGCTGCTCACGTGCGCGATGGTCTCCGAGGTCGGCCGGCGCGTGCACCTCGACCCGTTGATCGTGATGCTCACCGCCGGCCTCCTGCTCGAGAACGCGACCAAGGAGGGCGCGCACGCGCTCGTCCAGGACCTCGCGCCGGCCTCGCTCCCCGTCTACCTCGTGTTCTTCGCCCTCGCCGGCGCGGGGCTCCACGTGGACGCGCTCAGCACGCTCGGGCTCCCCGCGCTGGCCTTCGCCGTCGTCCGCGGAGTCAGCTTCTGGGCCGGCGCGCGCGTCGCGACCCGCGGGGCCGAAGAGAACATCCGGCGCTGGGCGTTCGCGGGTCTGCTCCCGCAGGCCGGCCTCGCGCTCGCGCTCGCGCTCCTCGTCAAGCGCATGCTCCCGCAGGGCGGCGAGGAGGCGGCGACCTTCGTGTTCACCATCATCGCGATCAACGAGCTCACCATGCCACTCGTCTTGCGCCATGCGCTCGTGGCGGTCGGCGAGGTGGGCAAGCGGGCGGAGCTCGGCGCCGCCGATTTGGGCACCTCGGCCGAGCTCGCGGCCGTCCCCGCGGGGCCCGCCGACGCGACGGACGTCGACCCTGCGCCCGGGACCCCGCCCGCCGACACCACCCCCGGCTGAGCCGCGTACTGGCGGAGCCGCGGGCCTCCGGGTTAGGGTCCCTTGCGGATGCTGGACCGAGAGCTCGTCGAAGCGGTGAAGCTCGCGCGCGAGGCGGGGCAGATCTTGATGGAGATCTACTCGACCGACTTCGACGTCGACTTCAAGGCCGAGTCCGATCCGATCACCGAGGCGGACCGCCGCGCCAACGAGCACCTCGTGCGCAAGCTCCGCGAGGCGTTCCCGCACGACGGCGTCGTCGCGGAGGAGACCGAGGACAAGACCGACGCGCTGCGCCGCGGCCGCTGCTGGTACGTCGACCCGATCGACGGGACCAAGGAGTTCGTCTCCAAGAACGGCGAGTTCTCGGTGATGCTCGGCCTCGCGGTCGACGGGCAGGCGCGCCTCGGCGTGGTGTACCGGCCCGTCGGCGACCGGCTCTACCGCGGCGTCGTCGGGGACAGCGCGTTCGTCGACATCGGCGACCGCACCTTCTCGCTCGGCGTGACGCGCGTCTCGGATCCGAAGGAGCTGCGCCTGGTCGTGTCGCGCTCGCACCGCTCGGACGCCACGGACGCGCTCGTGAGGCGCCTCGGGATCCAGAACGAGACGAAGAGCGGCTCCGTCGGGCTCAAGGTCGGGCTCATCGCGCAGAAGGACGCGGACCTCTACGTGCACCTCTCGGGGCACTCGAGCGCGTGGGACAGCTGCGCGCCCGAGGCGATCCTGCGCTCGGCCGGCGGGATCTTCACGGACCTCGCGGGCGACGCGTTCGTCTACGGCGGGGACGACCTGCGCAACCGGCGCGGGATCCTCGCCTGCAACAACCAGGACACGCTCGCCGCGGTGATCGACGTGGTGCGCGACGTGGCCTCCGAGCACGGTCTCCTCGAGGAGCCCGACGAGGACGACGCGCCGAGCGGCGAGCGCGCCGTGGCCGACGAGTCCGAGTAGCCGCTCAGATCCCGGCGGCGTCGCGCATCTTCGCGAGCCGGACCACGTCCTGATCCGAGAGGTACGGCGGCCCCTCCGCCGCCTCGACGGCCGCGCCGATCTGGTAGGCGTCGCGCGCCCCCACGAGCGCGGCGCTCACCGCGGCGTGCGAGAGCACGAAGCGGAGCGCCGCGGTGGCGAGGTCGCGGTGATCGGGCCCCACCAGGAACTGGAGCTCCTCGACCTGGCGGATGCGGTCCTCGAAGGACCGCCGGTTCCAGCGCCGGTCGCGGTGGTCGTCCTCGCCGAAGCGCCGCCCGGCGGACCAGCGGCCCGCGAGGAGCCCGTACATCAAGGGCGAGCGCGCGAGCACGCCGACGCCCTGCTTCTGCACGCGGTCGGCGACGTCCTCGAGCGCGTGCGGTGTCAACAAGTTGTACGGGATACAGAGGGCCTGCGCGCCGGCGTCGATCGCCAGGCGCGCCTCCTCCGCGTCGCCGACGCTCATCCCCCACGCGCGGATCTTCCCGTCCTCCTCCAGGCGCTCGATCGCGGCGCGCCAGTCCTCCGAGCGGATCGTCACGTCGCCGGGGTTGTGCAGCAGGTAGAGATCGATCGTCTCGCGCCCGAGCCGCTCGAGCGAGCCCTCGCAGTCGGCCACGAGCGCGTCGGCGTCGAAGGACTGCCGGAGCTTGCCCTCGACGAGTCGCGCGCCGCCCCGCGTGATCACCAGCGCGTCGGACTTCGCGTCGCGGAGCGCCCGCCCGACCCGCGCCTCCGCGTCGCCCCAGAGCGGCGAGCAGTCGAACGCGGTGACCCCGCGCTCGAGCGCCGCCCGGATCGTGTCGTCGAAGCGCTCGGGCCGCACCGGCCCGTAGCTGCCCGCGCCCAGGCCCCAGGTCCCGAGGGTGATCTCGCTGAGGCGGAGGTCGGTGCGTCCGAGGCTGCGCGTCTGCATGCGGCCCGGTTGTAGCACTTCCCGTATCCTCCCCGAGGGGACGCGTGGAATCGGAGCCGGACGACCCGCCGATGCTCGCCGGGCAGTCGGCGCGCGACATGCTGTGGGCGCTCGAGCGCGTGCTCGGGGCCGACGTGGTCGAGGCCGGCCTCGCGCGCGCGCCGGAGGCGGCGCGCCGGGCGTACGCCGAGGCCTCGCCCCTCGACTGGGTGCCGTACGAGGCGGTGGTCGCGGTGCACCAGGCGATCGCCGTGGCGGGCGCCACCACGATGGAGGCGATGATCGACGAGGCCGTGCCGCTCGCGGTCCGTCGCTCGTTCAAGACCGTGTGGCGGATCTTCCTGCGGTTCACGAGCGACGAGGCGCTGATCAAGCGCACGCCGCTCCTCTACTCGCGCACCCGGAGCCGCGGGACGATGGAGGCGCGCCTGCTCGAGCCCGGCAAGGGGATCGCCGAGGTGCGCGGGTGGCGCGGGATCCCTCCCCGCGACATCCGCGCGCTCTCCGTCGGCATGGAGGAGCTGTTGCGGCTCGCGGGCCGCGAGGGCGTCGTGGTGCGCGGCCGCGCGACGTCCGACGGCGCAGCGTTCGAGATCCGCTGGCGATAGATCCTACGCGACCCCGAGCACCGCCCCCGCGATGCTCAGGTAGATCAGGAGCCCCACGACGTCGACGAGCGAGGCGATGAACGGCGTCGAGCTCACCGCGGGGTCGAGCCCGACGCGCTGGATGAAGAGCGGGAGGAGCGAGCCGACGAGGCTCCCCGTCATCACCACGCCGACCGTCGAGAGCGACACCGCGAGCGCGAGCCGCACCGGATCGTCCGCGCCGCCGCCGCCGAAGAACGCGCGCGCGAACCCGAGCGCCCCGAGCACCAGGCCGAGCGCGAGGCTGACCACGACCTCGCGCCCGAGCACGCGCACCCAGTCGCGCGGCTCGACCTCGCCGACCGCGAGCGCCCGGATGATCAGCGACGCCGACTGCGAGCCGCTGTTGCCCCCCGAGCTGATGATCAGCGGGACGAACACGGCGAGGGTGACCGCCGCCGAGAGCTGCGCGCTGAAGCGGTTCATCACCGTGGTGGTGAGGAAGCCGCCGACGAACAGGAGGCTGAGCCAGAGCACGCGCGAGCGGAACAGCCGCACCACGTCCGTCTCGAAGTAGCCCTCCTCGAGCGCCTGCACCGCGCCCATCTTGTGGGCGTCCTCGGTGGCCTCCTCGATCACCACGTCGACCACGTCGTCGACGGTGACGAGACCCCGCAAGTTCCCTTGCTCGTCGATGACCGGGAGCGCGGTGAAGTCGTACTTCGCGATGGTGCGCGCCACGACCTCCTGGTCGTCGGTGACCCGCACCGAGACGACGTTCTCGGCCATGATGTCGCCGAGCTCCTGCGCCGACTCCGCGAGGATCAGGTCGCGCATCGACACCACGCCGACGAGCTTGTCCTTGAAGACCACGTAGACGTAGTAGATCGTCTCGACGCCCTCGTCCGTCGCGAGGTGCCGCACCTCCTCGATCGCCTGCCACGCCTTGCGATCCGGCGGGAGCGCGACGTAGTCGGTGGTCATGAGGCCGCCCGCGACGTCCTCGGGGTACGCGCTCAGCTCGCGCACGTCCTCGGCGACCTCCGGGTCGGCGGCCTCGAGGTGCGCGAGCAGGTCGTCGGCGAGCGTCTTGTCCTCGTCGCGCAGGTCCTGGACCACGTCGACGAGGTCGTCGGGGTCCATCTCGGAGAGGATCTCCGCGGCCTCGCGCCGCGAGAGGCGCTCGAGGATGTCGGTCTGGAGCTCCGTCGGCAGGCACGTGAGCACCTCGGCGGAGAACTCGTCCGGGAGCTTCGTGAAGAGCTCGATCGTCACCTCGAGCCGCAGGTCCTGGACGATCTCGGCGATGTCCTCGGCGTGGAACTCCTCGAGGGCCTCGTGGAGCGCGTCGGGGTCGCTCTTGAGCGCGTCCTCGAGATCGGGACCGAGCAGGATGGCGAGCCGCATGGGGCGCATCGTGCCACGCGCGCTCCCGCGCGCGCGCGCGTCACGGGCGCCGGAGCTGATCGAGCAGCGCCTTGCCGAACGCGGCGGCCTCCTCGTGCTCGACCGGCGCGTCGAGCTTGGGGTCGTAGTGCTCGAGGAGGTCCTCGGGGAGGCCCTCGAGGAAGCGCGAGGGGAAGAGCGGCGTGGCGCGGCCGCGCAGCACGCGACGGCGCGGCCGGCAGAGGTAGAGGTGCTGCCGCGCGCGCGTCACCCCGACGTAGAACAGCCGGCGCTCCTCCTCGACGTCGGTCGGCGCGGCCTCCGTGACCTTCGGGTCGAGCGTGCGCGAGTGGGGGAGCGTCCCCTCGTTCAGCCCGATGAAGAAGACCACGTCGAACTCGAGGCCCTTGCTCGCGTGCAGGCTCGAGAGCGTGACGCGCTCGCCCGTCTTCTCGGCCTCCGCGTCCACGTCGAGGGTGAGCCGCGTGAGGAAGTCCGCGAGCGAGACCTTGCCGCCGCGCTCGGTGAAGCGCGTGAGCGAGCGCAGCACGTACTCGACGTTCCCCCACCGGCGCTCCGCGTTCGGCCCTCCGTCCTCGGAGAGGATCCGCTCGAGCCCGACATCGGAAAACAACTTGCGGGCGGTCGGCTCGAGGGCGCCCTCCGCGAAGCCGCGCCGCGCCGCCGCGATCGCGGACAGGAAGCGCACCGCGCCCTGCCGCGCCGCGTCCGGGACGTCGGGGATCGCCTCGATCCGCGCGAGCGCCTCCATGAAGGAGAGCCCGTGCGCGAGGGCGTGGCGCGTGATGCGCTGGATCGTGGTGTCGCCGATCTGACGCGCGGGGTAGTTCACGATGCGCCGCAGCGAGAGCTCGTCCTCGGGGTGCACGACCACGCGCAGGTACGCGACGGCGTCCTTGATCTCCTTCTTGTCGAACAGCTTCGTCCCGCCGAAGAGGCGATACGGCACGCCGCCCGCGCGGAGCTCCTCCTCGATCGGGCGCGCCTGGAGGTTCGATCGGTAGAGCACCGCCATCGACCCGAGGTGTTCGCCCTCGGCGCGGAGCCGGCGCACCTCGTGGACCACGAGCTTCGCCTCCGTCTCGGCGTCGTCGACCGTGCACAGGCGCACCCTCGGCCCCGCGCCGCGCGCCGCGTGCAGCACCTTCTCGTGCCGCGGCCGGCGCGAGCGCGCGATCGCCTCGTTCGCGACCCCGAGGATCGGCGCGCGCGAGCGGTAGTTCGTCTCGAGCTTGACGATCTTCGCGCCCTTGAAGTGCTGCTCGAAGTCGAGGATGTTGCCGACCTCCGCGCCCCGCCAGCCGTAGATCGACTGGTCGTCGTCGCCCACGACCGTGACGTTGCCGAGCGCGTTCGCGAGCAGGCGCACGAGGTCGAGCTGCACGGCGTTGGTGTCCTGGAACTCGTCGACGAGGAGGTGGCGGAAGCGGCTCCGCCACTTCTCGCGGAGCTCCTCGCGCGCGCGCAGGATCTTCACCGGCGCGCACACGAGGTCGTCGAAGTCGACCGCGCACATGTTCCGCAGGCCCGCCTGGTAGTGCGGGTACACGTCGCGCGCGACCGCGTCGTACTCGAAGTCGGTGTGCTC
>JAYRVK010000162.1:0-3531 GCA_041918555.1 Sandaracinaceae bacterium | reverse complement strand
GTCCTCCTCGAGGACGAGCGAGTAGCTCCCGCCGATCCCGCCCTTGGCGAGCAGGACGCGGTAGTTGTTGTTGCCATCGCAGTCGGCGGGCGCGCTCGGGCGGAGCCACAGCTCCACGGTGATCGCGTTGACGGGATCGAGCGACGCGTCGTCCCGGACCTCCACGTGATCGCCGTCGCCGCCGAACAAGAGCGCCTTGCCGAAGAGCCCGTCGTTCGCGTCGGGGAACGTCGCGCCGTTCACGACGCCGGTGTTGAAGTACCCGCTCGTGTCCGGCGTGCGGCCGCGATCGAGGTTGCCCGCGACGTCGACCGACTCGTTCATGTGCCAGACGCCGCCGTAGCGGCCGTCGAGCGCGTCGTCGAACACGAGCTCGGTGTAGTTGCTCGTGTTGCTCCCGAAGAACGGCCACACGTCGGTGCCGCCCGAGATCGGGAGCTGCTCGAACGCGTGCGGGCCGGGCGAGGAGAAGAAGAGCCGGACCGTGTCGGTGGTCGAGGGGTTCACGTCGCCGTCGACGTGCGCGAGGCCCCAGTTGGTCGGGTAGCCGATGACGCTGATCGCGTTGCGCCGCGGGCCGCAGCCGGGCGGGTCCTCGGTGCCGCGGCACGGCATGTTGGCCGCGGTGAAGTTCAGCGCGTCTCCGTCGGGGAAGACCCACGGGTACGCGCCGCGGAAGAGCGCCCCGTCGGCGTAGGGCGTTCCGTCCGCGGCGCGGAGCTGGCGCTCGGCGAGCCGGTAGCGACCGCGCACGCGCGGATCCGCGTGCAGGTGGCTGATCACGTGCGGTCCATCCCAGCCGCCCGCGCCGCACGCGGCGGCGTTCGTCGCGTACATCAGGATGTCGATCTGTCCGTCGTTCGCGGGGTGGCCCTGCCACACGAGCAGGCGGCCGTCGCGGGTCACCGTCGGCTCGATCCCGCGCAGATCGCGGCCGCCGGCCTGCACCGCCTCGTACGCGCTGCGCCACTCGTGCCGGTGGAGCGAGGCGTCGGCGGTGCGCGGGCTGGCGACCCAGAGCTTCAAGCGGCGGCGCCGCAGCCCGTTGTACTCGCCGCCGTACGCGTTCGAGTCGAAGACGACCAGGTCGTAGCAGTCGAAGGCCCCGCCGGCGGTCGCGTCACCCGCGTCGTTGCACGCGTAGGGCGTGCTGGCCGCGTCCTCCTCGCAGATCGCGAGCGCGTTCTCGCCGTTGGCGAACGGCTGCACGAGGACCCCCGGGCTGAACGCGTCGTCGAGGACGGGGATCCCGCCCGCGCGGTAGCGCACGCGCTCGGGTCGCAGGATCGTGAGGAACCACCCTCCCGTCGGCGCGTCCGGTCCGCGGCGCGCGATGAAGATGCGGCCGTCGAAGCTGACGTTGTGCCCGTTGCCCCCCATCGGGCTCGTGGTCGCGAGCGCACCGCTCGCGGCGCGCGCGGGCGGCTCCGCACCCGGAGCGAGGGCCAGGGCCGCGAGGACGGCGCTCGCGAGCGCCACGGAGACTCGGGTTCGCCGGCTCATCGTGGGACGAGCATCTAACAAGTCCCGGTCCAGCGCGAGCGGGGCCCGAACGGGAGGCCCGCGGCCCCTCCGGCGCGCGGCCGGCTCCCGCGGCGCGGCCCGTCGACCCCAGCCCCGCTCGTCGGGCAAACCCCCATTCCGGCTTCTCGTCCCGCCCCCTCATCCTGAATTCGCGGTGCAGAGAGGGTCACGCGGCACGATCCTCGTCTCGACGTTGCTCTTGTGCAGCGCGGGGGCCGACGCTCAGGACGCGACGGCGCTCGAGCGCGGCGTCGCGCTGGCCGAGGCCGCGGACTTCGAGCTCGCGCACGAGGCGTTGAGCGAGGCCGACGCCCTCCCGCTCGCGCGGCCCGAGCGCGTGCGGCTCTACGCCACCCGTGCGATGGTCGCCTTCGCGCTCGCACGCGCCGAGGACGCGCGCGCGGATCTCGCGCGGCTGCTCGTGCTGGGCGCCGACGCGTCGCTGCCGACCACCGCGCCCCCGGAGCTGCGCGAAGAGCTGGAGGCGCTGCGCCGGAGCGGAGTGCGACCGCCGACGGTGGTCGCGCGGGCGCGGATCGAGGACGGCGTCGCGCGCGTGGACGCGCGGGCCGACGGCGGCGCGGATCTCGTGCGCGAGGTGCGCATCTGGGTCGAGGACGGGGAGTGGCGGAGCTTCGCGCGCGTGGAGCGGCCGCTGGAGCCGGACCGCGGGCTGCGCTGGTACGCGGAGGCGCTGGGGCCGGGCGCGCTGCGCCTCGCGACCGAGGGGACGCGCGAGCAGCCGAACGTGCTGCGCCTCCAGATCGAGGAGCTCGTCGTCCGGCGCGAGGCCCCGCACGAACGAGGCGACGACGCCGCGCTGTGGGCCGCGCTCGGGGGCGGGGCGGCGGCGCTCCTCGTCGGCGCCGCGATCGCCGTCGGCGTCGCGCTCGCGACCGCCGGAGACGACGGGACCCAGCTGTCCGGGCCCATTCTGGAGTGATCGCGATGACGCGCAGCGAGCCGGAGATCGAGGTCGAGGTCGCGGACGATGTCACGGCGTCCACGGGTCTGGCCCCGGCGCGCGGAGACGTCGGACGCTACCGGCTCGCCTTCCAGATCGCGACCGGAGGCATGGCGAGCGTCTACGCCGCGTTCCCCGAGGGCGCGAGCGGGCCGCAGCACGCGGTGGCCGTCAAGCGCGTGCACCCCCACCTCGCGGGCCAGCGCGCGTTCGTCGAGATGTTCCTCGACGAGGCGCGCCTCGCCGCGCGGATCGAGCACGACAACGTGGTTCGCGTGCTCGACCTCGGTGCGGCCGACGGCTCGCAGTTCCTCGCGATGGAGCTCCTGCTCGGTCGCTCGCTCTCGACGGTGGCGAAGCGTCTGCGCCGCCTGCCGCTCGAGGTACGCGCGCCCCTCGCCGCGCACGTCGTGGCGCGGGCCGCCGATGGCCTCCACGCGGCGCACGAGCTCCGTGACGCAGATGGCCTCCCGCTCGAGGTCGTCCACCGCGACGTCTCGCCGCACAACGTGTTCGTCACGTACGACGGGCGCGTGAAGGTCGTGGACTTCGGGATCGCCCGCGCGCGCGGGCGCCTGCACCACACCGAGACCGGCACGGTGAAGGGCAAGTTCGCGTACATGGCCCCCGAGCAGATGATGGGGGCGCCCGCGGATCGCCGCGCGGACGTGTGGGCGCTCGGCGTGGTGCTCTACGAGCTGCTCACCGGCGAGAAGCTGTTCAAGCGCGGCAACGACACCGAGACGGTGCTCGCGGTGACCGCCCACCGCGGCCTGGCGCCCTCGGCACTGCGCGAGGTGCCGGTCCTCGCGCGGATCGTGCGCGAGGCGCTCGCGCCGGAGCTCGAGGAGCGGACGCCGACCGCGCGCGCGATGGCGGACGCCCTCGACGCGGTGCTCGCCGAGCAGGCGCCCGTCGACCTCGCCGCCGCGATGCGCGCGATGTTCCCGGGCGCGCTCGAGGAGGAGCGGGAGCGCCTGCGCGACGCGTTCGCGGACTTGCTGGTCAGCACGCTCTGCACCTGGGACTGGTCGCAGCCGAAG
>JAYRVK010000161.1:0-13901 GCA_041918555.1 Sandaracinaceae bacterium | reverse complement strand
GCGCCGAGGCGCTCGCCGCGTCGCAAGAGACCGTGGCCCCGCGCCCGCCGCCCCGCCGCCGCGGCGATCCGTCGAGCGGCGTCACGCCCCGGACGGTGCGCGGCGAGCCCGTGCCGAGCGGCGACCGACAGGCCGCGTTCGACGAGATTCCCTGGTAGCTTCCGAGCATGCGTGCCACCCCCCCGCTCCTCGCGCTCGCGCTGCTCTGCGCGTGCAACCTCCTCGGCGGCGACGACGACGCCGACGACACCCCGCCCGTGGACCCGGCGCTCCAGCCGGCGCCCGAGCCGACGAACGAGCCGACGAACGAGCCCTCGAGCGAGCCCTCGAGCGAGCCGGGCTCCGGATCGACGGCCGGCAGCGGCAGCACGCTGCGGATCCCCGGGCTCGAGGGGATCGAGATCCCGCTCCCCACGCCGAGCAACCGCCCAGACCCCGAGCCGCCCGCGCGCGGCTCGCTGCCCCCGGCGCCGCCGGGCTCGTTCGACTCGAGCGGCTTCCTCACCCGCGCGTTCATGACCACGGAGGCCGAGCGGGTGCACCAGCTCCTCGTCGCCGCGCTCGACGAGCACGAGCGCACGCAGGTCCGCGACGTGCCCTTCGAGGTCGTCGAGACGAACGAGCCCAACGCCGCGGCGGGCTGCACGCGGACGGATCGCCGCCCGGTCATGATGATCACGTCGGCGATGCTCGATCTCGTCGCCGGGATCAGCGCGACCAAGGCCTACGACGAGCAGGCCAACACGGAGACCTACGAGACGCACGTGACCACCGTCGTCGACGCGGTGCGCGGCGGCCGCACGATCCCCGGCGTCACCGCCGGCGCGCACCAGGCGCCGTGGGCGACCGACGCGCACAAGCTCGCGCGGCAGGTGCACCTCTTCGATCAGCAGGTCGCGTTCATCCTCGGGCACGAGCTCGCGCACCACTACCGCGGCCACACGAACTGCGTCGGCGGCCGGAGCGACGCCGAGGTCCAGCGCGACGAGCTCGCGCAGATCCTCTCGCACACGGTCCCGCCGTTCGAGCAACCGCGCGAGGTGGAGTCGGACATGTGGGGCGTCGTCGACGTGCTCGAGGCGGGGCGCAGCCGGCCGTTCGGCACCTGGACCGAGGAAGGCGCCTTGCTCAACCTCGACTTCTTCCGCCGCGTCGCGGATCGCGGCGGCCAGGAGCTGATCATGGCGTTCCTGTCGACGCACCCGCCGAGCGCCGTCCGCATCCCGATCGTGCGCTCGACCGCGCAGCAGTGGACGCCCGGCTACCGGCCGCCCCGGATGCCGGTCCCCGGCGAGTCGGGGCAGGGCGGCTTGCCGATCCCCGAGGGCCTGCCGATCCCGCAGGGCCTGCCGATCCCGCGCAACCTCCCCTTCCCGCTCCCGCTCCCGCAGGGCAACGGGAACTGACCCCCTCTCAGGGCGCGAGCGCGGATCGCAAGAAGGTTTGCTCGTACAAGAGCGCGCCCGCGCCGTCGTGGACGCGCGCGGTCAGCGACGGATCCGAGGCGCCGGGGTCCACGTCGACGACGAGGTAGCTGTTGGCGCCGTCGAAGCAGAACGTCCGCTCGCCGTCGCTCGCGCCGCAGCCGGAGCGCGAGTTGGCGATCGGTGAGCTCGTGAGCTCAGGCAGGTCGTAGCTTGCGGCGCGCGGGATCGTGCGGACCTCCGAGCGGTGGATGTCGCCGCTCAGGAGCACGAGGCCCTCGACCCCGCGGGCGTCGAGGTCGGCGAAGAACGCGTCGCGCGCGGGCGCGAAGCTCGCCCACGAGTCGAGGCTCCCCTCGAGGGTCCAGCGGCTGCCGCAGCTCACCAGCTTGAACACCGCGTCGGAGGACGCGATCGCGTCGACGGCCCACGTCCACTGCGCGCGGCCGAGCAGTCCGTCGGCGGGATCGAGGGCCGGCGGCGCAGGGTCGTCCTCGCAGACGCGCCCCGGATCGCCGACCTCGGGCCGGTACATCCGGCAGTCGAGCGCGATGAACTCGACCGCGCCCCAGCGGTGCCGGAAGAACGTCCCCGGCGCGTCGGCGGTGCCCATCGGGGGGTTCGCCCAGGCCTCGGTGAACGCGTCGAGCGCCTCGTCGCGGCCCGCGCACGTGCCCGTCGAGTTGTTGCCGACGAAGTCGTGGTCGTCCCAGCTCGCCAGCGTGGGGACCGCCGCGAGGAACGCGGCGCGCTCGGGGATCCCGCGGAACAGCCGGTAGCGCCAGCGGTGCGCGTCCCGGTGCCGGCTGTTGGCGTAGTGGATGTCGCCCAGGAACAGGAAGACGTCCGGGTCGGCCGCGAGGAGCGGCGCGAACGCAGGCTGGCTCGTCTCGCGCGTGCACGAGCCGAACGCGAAGCGGATCGGCGAGCGGTCCTCGGGCGGCGGCGCGGTCACGATCTCGCGCGAGGGCTGCGTCGCGTCCCCGTCGACCTCGACGCGGTAGCGGTAGGCGTGGCCGGGCGCCAGGCCCGACACCTCGAGCACCGCGCTGAAGTCGTCGGCCGGCCGCGGCAGCGCCCACGCGACGATCGGCGAGGCGTCGTCGAGGGGCCCGTCGGCCATGCGCAGCCCGACGCGGCGCGTCGCGTCGGTGCGCACCCACACGCGGACCGTGTCCACTTCGTTTGCGCCCTGGATCGGCCCGTGGGTGAGCGTGCCGCCCCAGCACGTCGTGCACGCCTCGTGGAGCCCCGCGGGATCGGTGAAGGAGCGGACCTCGTCCGCGGTGGTCCCCGTCCCGATGTGCGCGCCGATCGCGTCGTTGCAGTAGACGGGCTCGCCGTCGAAGCGGAGCTCGAGGCACGCGGGGGTGAAGCGATCGTTGTCGGCGCCCGCGGGCGAGCGCGTGCGCAGGGTGACCTGGTCCACCATCGCGCGCGGCAGGCCGAGCCCCTCGAAGTGGAGCACGTCGACGAGCCCGTCCTGGCGATCGTCGATGTCGGGCGTGTCGAGATCGAAGCACTGCGTGTCCGTGACGCAGAGCTCGATCGGGTCGTCCGTGCCCGCGCTCATGGTGGTCGCGGTGCGCAGGGTCACCGAGATCGTGTCGATGACGTCGGGGAACACGGGATCCGGGGGCGGCTCCACGGGGGCGAGCCCCCCGCCGGGGCCCGCGTCCACGAGCGCCGCGTCGGGGAGCGTCGCGTCGGGGAGCGTCGCGTCGGGCCCGCCGTCCGCGAGCGCGGCGTCGAGCCGCGCCGACGCATCGGGCCCGGCGTCGACCGCGGGCTCGGAGTCGCAGGCGACGAGGAGGACCGCGAGCGCGAGGGCGCGAAAGGCGTGCACACGGGGAGCGTAGACCGGATCCGGCTCAGCGCAGCGCCCGCTCGAACGCGCGCGCGCTCATCGGCCCCACGTCGCGCCCGAGCGCGGCGAAGGAGCGAGCCGCGATCGGCGCCGCGGCGGCCACCAACGCCGCGTCGACGTCGGCGAAGCTCCGCGCGCGCTCGAGGTCGTCGAGGAACGCACGCACGCACGGATCGACCGCGTCGGGGCGATAGAGGAGCGTCGGGTGGAGCGGGCCCGCGCCGGGGATCTGACGGAGCACCTCGACGAGCCGCGGCGGGCGCTCCGACATATAGATCGCAACACACGTTGCGGTGTGATCGGGCGGCGCGCCCGCGAGGAGAAGCGCGCGGGCCGCGCCGGCCGCGCACGCGGTGAGGACCTGGAGCGTGAACAGCGCGTCCGCGGCCTCCGCCAGCCAGGGCTCGACGAGCGCGGCGAGCGGCGCGGGCGCCTCGGACGCGCCGCCCGCCAGCGCGGTGAACGCCTGCCGGATCTGGGCGCGGCTCCCCGCGCACACCTGCGCGTCGCCGATCAGGAAGCCGCGCGCGTCGACGAGCGCGAGCAGCGCCTCGCCCTCGACGGACGCGTCCGCTTCGAGCCGGCCCTCCATCAGCGCGGTCGCGAAGACCTCGCGGAAGCCGAGGCAGACCTTGAAGAGGGCGGCCGCGGGGCGCGCGAGCGCGGGCGGGTGCGGACGGAGCGCGGCGAGCGGGGCGAGGGCGCACGCGCGCTCGGCGCGCCGCAGCAGGCGGTGGTGATCCGCGGGCGCGTCCGCGTCGATCGCGGCGAGCGCGTCGAGGAGCACGGACCACGTGCCCGTGAGCTGGCGCAGCGCCGCGACGTTGCACGGCAGCCCCGTCGCGTCGCGCGCGTCGCCGAAGGTCCGCACCTGCTCGACGCGCTCGACGTGCTCGTAGAGCGGCGACGCGCGCTCCCCGAGCGGCCGGCGCTCGACATCGAGGAGATCGAGGTGGCCGGCGCCGAGGAGCCAGCCCAGCACCTCGTCCGCGCCCGCGTCGAGCGAGGGCGCGCGCCCGCGCGCGTGCGGACAGCTCACGCGGGGACCGCCACCTCGGTGCGCGCGGTGAGCCCGTCGAGCGGCGCGATGAACTGCGCGTCCGCCGAGCGCGGGACCACCGTGCGGATCTCGAGCCGCGCGAGGCCCCGGCGATGACGCGGCTCGATCGACGCGACGAAGCGACCGTAGGTCGTCTCGGACTCGGCCGCGAGCAGCAGCGAGCGCCGCAGGCGCGGGCCCGCGCGGCTCCGGAGCTGCATCGGATCGCGGTGCTCCTCGAGCGCGAGCGCCGTGCGCGCCGCGCCGGGACCGACGAGCCGGCCGTCGAGGCGCAGGCCGTGCCCGATCACCTCGCGCGCGGGGCCCGGGTTCGCGAGGTGCAGCGTGACGAAGAGGAACGCGTCGATCGCCTCCGCCTCGATCCGCGCGCCGAGCGGCGGCGCGTCGTCGGCGAGGGCGATCCGGGGGACGAGGAGGCCCGCGCCCCCGAGGAGCGCGAGGCGGGTGAAGCCGCGCCGACTGAACGCTTCGTGCATGGCTCCATCCTGGATCCGCGCGCCCCGGGCGTCCGTACGCGTTCCGTAAAACCTCACCCGAGGAAGGCCTCGAGCTCGTCGAGGTAGCGGAGCCAGTTGTGCACGAGGAGCGCGTTGTGCCCGCCCCGCTCGAACGCGACCAGGCGCTTGTCCGACGTCCCGGCCCACGCGAGGTTGCGCTCCGCGTGATCGAAGCCGACGAGCTCGTCGTCGCGCGTGTGCATCACGAGCAGGCGCCCGCGGTACGCGCCGAGCTTCGCGCGGTGATCAAAGCGCGCGCGCACCGCGGCCTCGAGCTCGGCCTCGGTGGCGCCGAGCTCGTCGGCACGCAGGCGCAGGCGCAGGCGCTCGAGCACGTCGGCGATCCCGCTCTCGATCACGAGGCCGCCGAGCGCGGAGAAGCGCGCCGCGCACTCGATCGCGTAGAGCGATCCCACCGAGCGCCCATACGCGACGAGGCGCTCCGGCGGTACGCCGAGCGCGCGCACGAACTCGGGCACGTCGTCGAGCATTGCGGCGAGCGCGGGCGTGCCGGTCGAGCCGCCGTACCCGCGGTACTCGGCGAGGAAGACCCCGACGCCGAGCGCGCCGATCGCGTGGACCCAGTCCTGCTGGTAGTCGGCGACGATCTCGCCGTTGCCGTGGAAGAAGAGCAGCGTCGGCCGCCCCGGCGGCGCGGGCCGGTGGTGGCACGCGAGCCGCGCCGCACCGCCCGCGACCTCGACGAGGAGCGGCGCCGCGAGCGGGGCGCGGCGCGGGAAGAAGTAGCGCTCGGTGACGATCGGGTGATCGAGCAGCGCGCCCATCGCTCACGGCCGACGGAGCATCAGCGCGAGGAGCGCGAGGGCCCCGATCGATCCCGCGGCCGCGTCGGCCCCGGCCGAGGCCGGGAGCGACGCGATCGAGAGAACCCACCAAGTCGTCGTGATGGGACTCCGCACGATCACCGCGGGGTGAAGCGGATCCCGTTCACGGTCCCGACCGACATCGCCGTGTCGATCGAGTGCTGGAAGCCGAGCGTGCCGCCGGGGTTCTCGAGGCCGACCGTCGCTCCACCGCCCGTCGCGCCCGGAACGTCGACCGTTCCGGGGGTCAGCGTGCAGTAGTGGAGCTCGATGACGTCGGAGGTCTCGTAGAGCTGGGCCTGGAAGGTGAGGCGCGAGCCCGCGTCCCGCAGGAGGCTGAAGGTCGTCCACTGGACGGTGAAGACGCGGTTCGGCGCCGTGCCGGTGGTGTTGGTCACCACCCGGCCCATGCCGGGAACGAGGTCGTCCCAGAACGCCGCGATGAAGTTGCTCGGCTCGGCCGCGGTCGGGATCGCGACGTTGATGTAGGCGGTGCTGCCGACCCCGGCGGCGCTCGGCCAGAGCTGGACGAGCGCGTTGGAGGTCGCGTTGTAGTGCGTCACGGCGCTGCCGAAGAAGTCGAACGCGAAGGGCAGCGCGGTGATCGCGGAGGTGCTGTCATCGGTCGTGATCCCCGCGAGCGTCGGGGCGCCCGTCATGTCGATGCACGCCGCGGGGATGCTCGACTCCGTGTAGGGCGGGAAGCCGATGGCGACGGAGAGCGCGAAGGTGTCGGGCGGCGTGCCCGGCGGGAACGGCGCGGGATCGATCCCGACCGCGATCGTCACGTTCCGCGAGGTGCCCCGGGTGTTCGTGAACGCCGCTGAGCCGACGCCGCTCGCGAGGCAGGTGGTCGCGGCGCAGGCGTTGAGGATGCGCACCGACGTCTGCCCGCCGGCGATGGTGCTCGCGCCCACGGTCAGCGTCTCGCCCGCCGGGATGCTCGCGCGGTAGTACACGACCGGACCCGTCGCGGCCGGCAGGCAAGCCGTCTCGCGCGTGTCGGTCGCCGAGCCCACGTACTCGAAGGGCAGCGTGGTGCCGTCCGTGACCGTCGTCGCCATCGCGCACACGTCGTTGGTCGGCGCGGGCGCGAGCCCGATCGCGAGATCGAACGCCGTCGGATCGGCGCCGGTGACCGCGATGATCACGGGCTGGGCGCTGGCGCCGGTGTTCTCGTAGTACGCCTCCAGCGCCCCGCTCATCGCGCCGGGGAACGTCCCCGCCGACGCGAGGCACGTGGCCGCGGTGCAGCCGTCCAGCAGGCTGATCTGGAGCCCTTCGAACACCGGGGCCGGCGTCGCGCGGACCGTGAGCAGGTCCCCCGCGGGCACGCTCACCGAGTAGTAGAGCGTCTGGCGCGTCGGCTCCGCCGCGAGGCCCGGGAAGCACGTGTCCGGGTTGGCGCCGCCGAACATCGTGCGGTCCCCCACGATCGGCGTGCTCGGGGTGATCGCGCGCGCGGTCGCGCACGTCCCGTTCGCGGCGATCGCGAAGAGGTCGAACGCGACGGTGACGGTGCCGGTGCCGCGAACGGCGACGATCACGGTCTCGTCGGTCGCGGTCGTGTTCAGGTACGTCGTGTTCTCGGCGAGGCAGGTCGCGCCGGTGCAGCCGTCGAGGACTGCGAAGGTCGCCATCCCGAACGTCGGCGGGGCGGGACTCAGGGTTACGCTCAGGCCCGACATCGCCGGCACCACCACCGAGTAGTAGAGCGCGTTGCTCGGCACGCCGTCGCACTCACCCGCGGAGCTCGTCGCCATGTCGAGGTCCTCGCCGGCGAAGGCGCTGCCGTCGACCGCCGGCATCGCCGCGCCGCAGGCCGAGTGCGCAGGGGGCGTGAACGTGTCGATGCTCAGCGTGACGTCGCCGCCCACGCCGAAGCCGAGCGTGTCGACGATCACGAAGTACGTGCCCGGATCGAGCGACGCGCGGACGATCGCGGACATCGTGCCCGGCATCGGCGCGGTCGAGCGCCCGCACGCGACCTCGCTCAGCGGGTCGTCGCACGCGGCGCGGATCGCGACCGCGACGCCGAAGGTCGAGTCCGCGGTGATCTCGACCGTCGTCGGGGTCGTGACCTCGAGGGTGTACACGGCCTCGGGGCCGCCCGTGCCGACGTCGGTGGTGCAGGAAGTGGATGGGTTGCCGCTCGCGCCCGCGAGGCGAGCCGTCACCGTGTCCGGGATCGCCAGCGCGCCGTCCACGCCGAGGGCGCACTCGGGCCCCGCGTCGGTCCCCCCGTCGAAGCCACCGTCGGTGCCCGCGTCGGCGCCCCCATCGCTGCCCGCGTCCATGCCGGCGTCCATCTCGTCGGGTCCGGAGTCGAGCATCGGCGGACCGGCGTCGGTCCCCCCGTCGGTCGGGCCGCCGGCGTCGAAGCCGCCGTCCGCGCCGGGCGCGGCGTCGAGCCCGCCGTCGCTCCCCATCTCTCCGTCGCACCCGAGCACCACGGCCGCCACGACGGGCAGGCACAGCCAAGTCCGCTTCATCGCACCCTCCGGGCCGCTCTCTATCACTGGCCGTGCGCCCGTAGCAATGGGGCGTCCGGCTACGCGCCGAAGTGTCGGACCACCGCGAGGTGGCGCCGCAGCTCCGCCCGGAAGTCCGGGTGCGCGATCGAGACCAGCGCCTCGCCCCGCGCGCGCAGGCCCAGGCCGTGGAGGTTCACCGCGCCGTGCTCCGTCACGACCCACTGCACGTGGCCGCGAGTCGTCACCACCCCGGCCCCCGGCTGGAGCTGCGGGGTGATGCGCGAGACCGTCCCGCGCGCCGCGGTCGACGGGAGCGCGATGATCGGCACGCCGCCCAGCGAGAGCGACGCGCCGCGGATGAAGTCCATCTGGCCGCCGATCCCGGAGTAGATGCGGTGACCCATCGAGTCGGCGCAGACCTGCCCCGTGAGGTCGACCTCGATCGCCGAATTGATCGCGACGACCTTCGGGTTCTTGCGGATCAGCGCCGTGTCGTTGGTGCGGTCGCACGGGTAGAACTCGACCATCAAGTTGTCGTCGACGAAGTCGTAGAGGCGCTGGCTCCCCATCACGAAGCTCGTCACCGTGCGGCCGCGGTGGACCTCCTTGTGCTCGTTGGTGATCACCCCGCCCTCGACGAGATCGATCACGCGGTCCGAGAACATCTCCGTGTGCACGCCGAGGCCGACCTTGTTCCCGAGGCGCCCGAGCGCCGCGTCGGGGATCGCGCCGATGCCCATCTGGAGCGTCGCGCCGTCGGGCACGAGGCCCGCGATGAGCTCGCCGATGCGCGCCTCGATCTCGGACTCCTCGCCGGGCGCGAGCGCGTAGAGCGGCCGGTCGCTCGCCATGTGCGCGGTGACCTTGGAGTACGGAAGCGCGGCGTTCCCGGTCGTGCGCGGCATCCTCGCGTTGATCTCGGCGAGCACCGTGCGCGCGGTGCTCGCGGCCGCCATGGCCGCGTCGATCGACGGGCCGAGCGTAGAGTGCCCGTGCGCGTCCGGCGGCGAGAGCTGCAGGATCGCGACGTCGAGATCGATCCGCCGCGATCGGAAGAGGTGCGGGATGTCGCTGAGGAACACCGGCACGAAGTCGGCGCGGCCCTCGGCGACGGGGCCGCGCAGCCCCGGTCCCGTGAAGAGCGAGTGCGAGAAGAAGCGCCCCGCGTGCTCGGGCGCGGTGAAGGCGAGAGGACCGTCGAGGTGGAGGTGATAGAGCTCGACGCCCTCGACGTCGGAGCGCCTCGCGAGCGCGTCGAGCAGCGGCGTCGGCGTCGCGGCGGCGCCGTGCACGAACACCTTGTCGCCGCTGCGGATGCGAGAGACCACATCGTCCGCGCTCTCGGCGCGCGCCTTCCAGTCGATGACCACGCTCACCTCCTCGTCCGGTCGTTGATGTAGGCGCGGCCCGAGACGGATCGAGGGCCGCGCGGCGCACGCTCGAGAGTACGCTCGCTGGGGAAATGTCCGCGTCGGCGCGCCCCGTTGCAGCGGGCATGAGGTACGTCGCCTGGCTCGTGTGGCTCGCGGGGTGCGGTGCGAGCCCTCCCCCGCCTCCCCCGCAGGCGAGCCCGCCGCCGGCGGCGATCTTCGTCGTCGATCACGTCGAGGAGCGGACGTTCGTGATCCTCGAGGAGCTCGGGGTCGACGAGCACCCCGTCGACGACGACGACGACCCCGAGGCGATCCAGGTCGATCCGTCGGCGCAGGCGGTGCCCGACCGCTTCCGGCTCACCGGCGACGAGGGCGAGTGCGAAGGGACGAACGGCCGCGCGGTCGAGCTCGTGAGCCACAGCCGGCCGTACGAAGGCCAGGACTGGGATCGCATGGCGAGCACGCACCGCTTCCTCGCGGTCGAGGTCGAGGCCGACTGCGAGGCCGTCTTCGCGGCGACCGCGGCGCTGAGCGATCGCTTCGAGTGGGCCGGCCGGGAGGTCGAGCGCGACCTCGAGCTGGGCCAGTGGGGTCCACCCGCGGAGGGCGCGGTCGAGCTGCGCGTGGTGCGCCCGCCGCTCGGCACCCGGGGCCGCTTCGCCGACGGAACGCGGTTCGAGGACCACGCGACGTGCGACCAGACGCACACGATGGAGCTGCGCGCGGGCGCGCGGGTGCACTCGTTCGACTGGCACGGCTACGGCTTCGGGCTCCTGCACGTCGGCGCGCGGACGTTCTTCGCGGACCGCGAGCTCTTCCGCTGGACGCTGCGCGCCCTCGACGGCGGCCCGGCGCCGGAGCTGCCGGGCCTCCCGTCCTCGACGGCGGTCGACGTCGATCCCGTCGAGATGGACGGCTACGCGTGCGAGGAGGCCGCGCCGTGACCGGCGGCGCGGCGGCACGCTCCGCGATCGCGGAGAGGGCTCGGACCGGGACGTGGGTGAAGCTGCTCGCCCTGGCGATCGCCGGCTGCGGTGCGGGCGCGCGAGACCCACGCGCCGCGACGCCGCGCCCGCCCACCGAGGTGTCGCCCATCCTCCTCGTCGATCGGCTCGGCGACCGCGTCTTCGTGGTGATGGAGGAGCTCGGCAGCGAGGACACGCCGGTGCTCGAGGAGACGGCCGAGACCGGGGCCGACGGCGGGGACGGCGTCGAGCCCTCGACGCGCTCGGTGCCGACCCGCTTCCGCCTCGCCGGACCCGATGGCGCCTGCGTTGGCGAGAACGGCCGCGCGGTCGAGCTCGAGACCCTCTCGGTCGACTGGCACGACGAGGAGCGCGACGCCGACTTCTACGGGACCTACCGCACGCTCGCGGCGGAGATCGATCCGCCGTCGTGCGACGCGCGCTTCGCGATCCCGTCGAGCCGCACCGAGCGCTTCGCGTGGGAGCAGCCGTACGTCGAGCGCGAGCCCACGCGCGGAGCCCTCGGCCCGCCCGGCGCCGACGGCGGGGCTCGACCCGTCGTCCGCGAGCCGGTCGGCGTCGCGGGGACCCTCCCCTCGGGCGCGACCTTCGAAGACCACACGGACTGCGACGAGCGTCACGAGCTCGAGCTCGCGTTCGGGACCGTGACGCACCGCCTCGAGTGGAACGGATACGGCTTCGGCCTGCTGCACTTCGGAGCACGCACCTACCTCGCCGACCGCACGCTGACGGGCTGGCGGCTCCAGCCCCTCGGTGGCCCGCGGGTCCACGCCGTCCTCGCGCTCCCCTCGCTCCGCGCCGTCGACGTCGATCACGCGGAGATGGAGTGGCCGCTCTGCGAAGTGCCGGACTAGCGCAGGCCCATCACGCGGAGCACGCGATCGAAGTTCGCGCGGCGCTCGTCGTTGCCATCGACCGGGCCGGTCGCGCACGGCGGGGCGTGGCAGCCGCGGTTCACGATGCCGGAGACCGCGTCGATGAACCCGTCGCCCGCGAGGCCTCCGTCGACGAACGCGCGGAGCGCGTCGAGGTAGCGCCAGCCGTCGGCGTCGTAGGTCTGTACGCTGCTCATCCAGTAGAAGAGGCCCGCGACCCACTTCAGCTCGGGGTGCGCGGTACTCGCGCAGATCGCCTCGGGGTCCTCGCAGAAGTCGACGTCGCCGTAGAGCGGCGCGGCGGGGTGGGGGTGCTCCGACGCGTCGAGGTGCGAGCGGCCGAGGTGGTGGTTGAGGATCCCGAAGTTGCAGCGGCCCGTCGTCTGGATCACGCCGCGGCCCCACCAGCAGCAGCCCTCGGTCGAGCCGCCGCTCCCGTCCCACACGAAGCGGCCGCCGCGCTGCCCGGCGTAGACCTCGCACTCCGGGCGCGACCACGCGGGTCCGTCGGCCGGCGTGAAGCCCGGCTCCGTCGCGGGGTACGGCCAGCAGTCGAAGCCGTAGTCCCACCGACCGCCGGGCGTGATGCCGGCGGCCGCGAGCGTCGCGTCGGGCGCGCAGAAGAGCGGACCCGGCGCGCCGTACCAGCGCGCGTGCGTGACCGCGCTCAGCGCGAGGTCGCGTCGGCGCGGGCACGCCATCGCGCAGTCGTAGTCCTCATAGCGCTGGCCGAGCTGCCCGCACGCGTTCGACACCGCGTAGCCGCTCGTCGCGTCCCAGCTGTTCTCGTCGCACGCGTCGTAGCGGATCGTCTCCTTCATGCTCTGCGCGAGGAACGCCGCCAGGTTCACGAGGCCCTGGCGCGTGCGCGTCTCCTCGGGCGCCTCGGGATCGCCGAGGAAGAGCCGGTAGTCGCCGACGCCGCGCTCGAACATCGAGCGCACCGCCGCGTGGAGGTCGGCGAAGCGGTAGATCGTCGAGGGCCGCCAGCTCCCGTCGGGCTGCTCGCTGATCAGGATCTCCGCGTCGAAGCGCGCGGCGCGGTCGACGAGGAGCGCCTCGAGGCCCGTCACGTCGGCGAGCGGCGCGCAGGCTCCGTCGACGCAGGCGCGGCCGCGACCGCAAGGCGGCGTGCAATCCTCCATGGGCGGCGGGGGAGGCGCGCCGCCGTCGGGGTCCGGAAGCGGCGGCGCCGCTCCGTCGGTCGGGGCGAGGGCGCCCGCGTCGAGCGCGGACGGGTCGGCGCCGTCCGGACCGGAGGAGGCGCCGTCGCTCGGGACGGAGGGGCTCGGGTCGCACGCCGCGAGGGCGGCGAGCGCGAGGAACGCGCAGGTGGTTCGCACGGACTCTCTCCAGCGGGGGGTTGCCGGGTCCGTGGGCGCGGGGGCGCCGATCGGGTCAAACGCCGTCGAGGACGAAGAACGCGGTGCGGCGCTCCGGGAAGCCGTGGTCCGTCAGGTAGACCCGCCCTTCGCACGAGAGGAGGACCGCAGCGCGTGTCGCGAGCTTCGCGACCTCGCGCAGCGCGGCCCCCTCCGCGGCGATCACGCGGAGCTTCCCCTCGCCGAGAACGGCGAGGCGGCCGGGGCCCGCGAGGGCCAAGTCCGTCATGTCCGGGAGCGCCAACCGGGCCGCGGGCCGCATCGCCTTCCCTGCCCGCTCGAGGACGAAGAGCGCCGCGTCGGTGAGGAGCGCGACGCGATCGGCGTCGAGGTACGCGGCGGCGACGGGGGTGCCCGGGTCCGTAAAGACCTTTTGCGACGTACATGCGGGGAGCGCGAGCTCGAAGACGTCCCCGCTATGCCGGTTCACGACCACGGCGCGCGCTCCGTCCGCGGCGAGCGCCTGGGCGACGTAAAAGCCCTTGGGGAGCTTGATCGCGGTGGGCTTCGCGCCGCGCTTCGCGACGAACAGCGAGCGCGTCTCCTGCCCGTACGAGCCGGGCTTCACCCCGAGCGCGAGGAGCGCGCCGCCCGCGCTCGCGCCGAGGACCACCGGCGTCCCCTCGGCCAGCTCGGACGCGACCGCGCGCGGGACCTCGGGCTCCTCGGGGACGTCGCTCGCCGCGACCGCGCGCAGCGCGGGCTTGCCCTTCGACGCGGGCGCCTTCTTCGACGCGACGGGGCTCTCTTCGCCGCGCGCCTTCGCGCGGCTCGCCTCGAACCTCGGATCGACGACGCCGTCCTCGGCGCGCTCCTTCGGCGCGCCGCCCTGCACGTCGGGGTAGTCGGCGTCCGGGTGGCGCGCATGCTCGCCGAAGTGCGGATCGCGGCTCGGGCCGGGCTGCTGCGCGAGCGACCAGCGATCCCACGCGCCGTCGCCGCGCTCGCGCACCCCCATGAAGACGACCTCGGCGAGCGGCGCGACCGCGTGGATCGCGCGCGCCGCGCTCTCCATCGCATCGAAGAACGCGTCCGCGTCCCGCGGCGCGCCCTCGCCGACGAAGAAGAGCGCCCAGTGCCCCGCCCAGCGCCACGGCGTCTCGGCGCCGCTGGTCCGCACGGGCCCGTCGGCCAGCGCG
>JAYRVK010000160.1:0-7305 GCA_041918555.1 Sandaracinaceae bacterium | reverse complement strand
GTCCTCGTCCTCGTCCTCGTCCTCGTCCTCGTCCTCGTCCTCGTCCTCGTCCTCGTCCTCGTCCTCGTCCTCGTCCTCGCCCTCGTCCTCGTCCTCGTCCTCGACGTCCGTGTAGCCCGGCTCGTAGAAGAACCGCACCCCGACCGAGGGCAGGATCGGGATCCCCGGCAGCGGCTCCGTCGCGCGGAAGTCGTGTTGATAGAGCACACCCTCCTGGCTCGGCGCGTTGTAGACGTTCTGGATCTCCACGATGACCGTGCCGCGGAGCGGGCCCACCCGGAAGTCCTTGTCCATGCGCACGTCGAGCCGGTGGTAGATCGGCAGGCGCTCGCTGAGGCCCCGGCGATACGGCGAGTACGCGCTCGCGTCGGCGTCGTAGGCGGCGCCGTCGATCCCCGTCGTCCACGCGCCGGTCGCGAGCTGGAAGCGCACGCCGAACCGCCAGCCGTCGAACCCGTAGCTCAGCGCGAGGTTGAGCACGTGCGTCTGATCGAACTGGAACGGCACGACCTGGCCGCCCGGCAGGAAGCGCTCCGAGCGCGAGAGCGTGTACGAGATCCACCCGAAGAGGCCGTCCGCGATCGCGCGCCGCAGCAGCACCTCGAGCCCGTAGGCCTGGCCCTCTCCGTCGCCGAGCGCCCCCGTGCGCTCGAGCTCGCCGGCCTCGTTCGTGCTGAGGGTGTCGGCCGTGCGCATGAGCTGGAAGAAGCGCGTGTAGTACCCGGTCACGCGCGTCTCGATGCCCTCGGGGAGCGTGGTCTCGACGCCGAGCGAGCTCTGCCAAGAGCGCTCCGCCGGGAGCTGCGGGTTGCCGCCGCCGGGGCTCGCGCCGTAGGGGCTCGGCGGCTGCGAGAAGAGGCCGCTCGCGAGCTTGAGGGTGAGCTCGGGGACGACCCGCCAGCGCGCGACCGCGCGCGGATCCGGGTACGCGTCGAAGCGCGTGCCGTGGCGCATCAGGTCGAAGCGCGCGCCGAGGCTCAGCTCGACCGGCGCGAGGTCCAGGACCTGCTCGAGGTAGAGCGCGGCGGTCTCGCTCACGAGCGTGCGCCCGAACGAGAAGAGCTCGGGATCGAAGGTCGGCCGCGGGTACTCGCCGAAGCCCGGCGGCGTCGGCAGCGTCGCGCTCAGCCCGTAGAGGTTCGCGAGCACGTCGAGCCCGAACTTCGTGGTGAAGCGCGGATCGGACCACGGGATCGAGGCGTCGACGCGCAGCCCCGCGACGTAGGCCTCCTGCTCGAAGCGCAGCGCCTCGCGACCGGGCTGCGCGCTGTCGAAGCGGCTGGCGTCGCGGCCGAGCATCCCCGACAAGGTCAATTGCGCGCCACCGTCGAGGCGGAAGCGGAGCGCCAGGATCGCGCGCTGGAAGTCGATGCCGAGGTTGGTGCGCGCGCCCTCGCTCGCGCGCCCGCCCGCGAGCGAGCCGCGCTGATCGAAGGAGTCGTCCGAGCCCATGATCAGCACGGACGCGCGGACGCGGTGGTGCAGGCGCAGCTCCGCGCGCAGCGCGAAGTCGAGGTAGTAGAACTGGATGCCCGCGAAGGGGTTGTGGACGAGGTCCTCCGCCGCGCGCCCGTAGATCTCCTGGTAGAGCGGGAACACGAGGTCGTAGTAGCTGCGGCGGAACGACGCGGAGATGCTCCCGAGACGGTCCGGCAAGACGAGCGTGGCGAGCACGCTCCCGCGGTAGCCGTCGATCTGCACCTCGGCGCGGAAGTCGCGCTCGATCTCGATCGGGGCGGTCTCGAGCGCGATGACGCCCGCCGTGTAGCGCCCGTACGCGACCGGATAGCCGCCCGGGTAGAAGTGCATCGCGTCCACGAGACTTCCGTGCAACACCGAGGGGCCCGCGACGAGGTGGTAGAGGATCGGGACCGGGAAGCCGTCGATGAAGTACCCGGTGTTCTGGAAGTTGGCGCCGCGGACGAGGAAGTAGCCCAGGCCGAACGGGCTCCGCGCGACGCCGGGGAGCGACGCGACGACGCGCACCGGATCGCCGTAGGTGCCGGGCACCGTGGTGAGCTCCGCGCCGCGCAGCGTGATGCGATCCGCGGCGCCGCTCTCGACCGGGTCGACGGTCGCGGTGACGCCGAGCTCGGGCTCGCGCCCGCTCCCACCCTCCCCCCGGCCCCCTCCCGCGAGCGGGAGGGGGAGCTCGCTCTCGCTCTCGCTCTCGCTCTCGCTCTCGCTCTCGCTCTCGCCCTCGCCCTCGCCCTCGCCCTCGCCCTCGCTCTCGCCCTCGCCCCCTCACCCGCGGTCGTCGACGGACCGATCGTGGCCACCGCGCGCCCCTTCGCCCTCGACCGCGGCGGGCCCCGGATTCTCCCGGGGCGCGGTCGAGCGCGGGGGCGATATTCTGCCCGTGGCCACCCGAAGCAAGCGACGCAACGGCTCGCTGCGCTCGATCGCCGACATCCTCGTCGGCGCGTACCCGGGGCGCACCGAGGATCTCACGCTCGTCCGCACGTTCGCGTGGTGGGATCGCGCCGTCACCCGGCGCATCGCGGAGGTCGCGCGCCCGGTGAGGCTCAGCCACGGGACCCTCGTCGTCCACGTGCGCTCGAGCGTGTGGGCGCAGGAGCTCACCTTCCACGAGGAAGATCTCTTGCGCTCGGTACGGGCCGTCGTGCCCGCGGTGCGCCGCCTGCGGATCAAGGTCGGCCCGATGCCGCCGCCCGGACAGGCGCCCGATCCCCCGCCCGAGATCATCGAGCCGCTGCCCGTCACGGAGCTCCCCGGCGATCTCGCGCGCGCCCTCGCGAAGATCGGCGACGACCGCCTGCGCGAGGTCGTCGGCCGGGCCGCGTGCACCACCCTCGGCGCCGAGAAGAAGCGCGCGAGGAAGGGGAGCGCGAAGCGTTGAGCACCGTCGACGTCGAGGGCGGCCACCCTACCCCGCCCGAGTGGTCGAGCACGCTCCCGGACGGCCGCGTGCGCTGCGAGCTCTGCCCGCGGTACTGCACGATGAAGGAGGGCCAGCGCGGCTTCTGCTTCGTCCGCGGCGTGCACGACGGAAAGGTCGTGCTGACGAGCTACGGCCGCGCGTCGGGGTTCTGCATCGACCCGATCGAGAAGAAGCCGCTGAACCACTTCCACCCCGGCTCGAGCGTCCTCTCGTTCGGCACCGCAGGGTGCAACTTGGGTTGCAGGTTCTGCCAGAACCACGACATCAGCAAGGCGCGCGAGATGGATCGCCTGATGGACGTGGCGAGCCCGCGCGCGATCGCCGAGGCCGCGGAGCGCTCCGAGTGCCGGAGCGTGGCGTTCACCTACAACGATCCCGTGATCTTCGCCGAGTACGCGATCGACACCGCGCACGAGTGCCACGCCCTCGGCGTGAAGACCGTCGCCGTCACCGCCGGCTACATCACCGACGAGGCGCGCGGCCCCTTCTTCGCGGTGATGGACGCGGCGAACGTCGACCTCAAGGCGTTCACCGAGGACTTCTACCAGAAGCTCACCTTCAGCGAGCTCGGCCCGGTGCTCGACACGCTGCGCTACCTCCACCACGAGACCGACGTCTGGCTCGAGATCACGACGCTCGTGATCCCGGGCCACAACGACTCCGAGCAGGAGATCGCCGAGCTCGCCGCGTGGGTCGCGACGGAGCTCGGGCCCGACGTGCCGCTCCACTTCTCGGCGTTCCATCCCGACTTCAAGATGCTCGACGTCCCGCCGACGCCGCCCGAGACGCTCACGCGCGCGCGGAGCCAGGCGCTCGCGGCGGGCCTCCACCACGTCTACACGGGCAACGTGCACGACCGGAGCGGCCAGTCGACGTACTGCGCCGGCTGCGGCGCGCTCCTCATCGGCCGCGACTGGTACCGCCTCGACGCCTGGAACCTCGACGCGAGCGGCCACTGCACCGCGTGCGGCCACGCGCTCGCCGGCCGCTTCGACGCGCGGCCGGGCACGTGGGGCGCGAAGCGCCAGCGCCTCGTGATCGCGTAGCCGCTCATCCCCCGCAGTCGGTCCACTCGACGAGGCGCATCACCGGCCCGCCCGCGCACGCCGCGCTCGCCGGGTCCGCGTACCAGCCCTCGCTGCGCGTCCCGATCGCCTCGCACATCAGCGTCGCGCCGTCGCACGTCGCGAAGCAGATCCGCTCGCCGTCGGCCCGATACCAGCCCTCGCTCCGCGAGCCCACGTTGCGGCACGACGGCGGCGTGCGAGGCGGGAGGCAGCAGAGCACGCCGAGACCGCCGCCGCAGGAGTACCAGTCGGCGTTGCCGACGATGCCGGCCGCGCACGCGCCCGGGACGAGCGCCTCGCAGGTCCCGCCGGCCAGCACGCACGCGTTCGCCGCGCCCGCGTCGGGGGATCCGCCCGCGTCGAGGCCGCCCGCGTCGAGGCCGCCCGCGTCGGGGCCGCCCCCGTCGAGGCCGCCCGCGTCGCTCGCGCCGCCGTCGCTCGCGCCGCCGTCGTCGCCGCCCGCGTCGCTGCCGCCGCCTGCGTCGCCGGCCCCGCCGCCGTCCCCCGCGCTCGCGTCGCTGCCGCCCGCGTCGAGGCCGCCGCCAGCGTCCGTCGTCCCGCCGCCGTCGCCGCAGCCCGCGATCAGCGCGAGCGCCGCGACCGCGATCCAACCCATCGAGCTCGTGCGTTGCATGGCGCCTTCATAGCTCGGGCCGCGATCGCACGCAGCTCGCCGCGAGGTCCGCCTCACCGGCCCGTGTCGAGCGCGAGCTGGCGCTCGTGGTTCGCGCGGAGCTCGACCTCGGTGAACCCCGCGCGACGCATGTTCGCGAGCGAGGGGTTGTGCTCGCCCTCGATGGGCGCGCCCGTCTCCGTCGCGACGACGGAGGCGCCCTCCGCGGCGGCGTGCGCGATGCGTGCACGCATCAAGAGACCTTGCGCCCCTCGGCGGCGGTGCGCGGGCAGCGTGCCCGCGAGCCCCAGCCACGCGCTGCGCCCGTCGACGTAGACCAGGCCGCCCGCGATCACCGACCCGTCGTCGCGCACCGCGAACGCGGTCCAGCGCGGCCGGTCCGCGAGCGCCTCGATCCAGGGGGCCATCGCCTCGGGCATGCCGTGCGCCGCGACGAGCGCGCGCGCGAGGGTGGGCCGCTCGTCCGCCCGCGCGACCGAGACGGCGAGCTCCGTGCGCGCCTCGGGCGAGGGCTCGACCCCCCGGAGCATCTTGGCCCAGTGACCACGCGGTGGGCGGGAGAAGCCGTGGGCCTCGAGCGCGCGCGCGGTGGCCGCGCCCGCGGGCAGCGAGGTCGTGTGCGCCCAGTAGCGCGCCACTCCGGCGGCCCGGTAGCGCGCGTCGATCGCGTGGAGCACGTCCGATCCCGGCGCGCGATCGAGGCCGAGGCCGAGCACGCGGTTGAAGAGGGTGATCGGGAGGCGCGGGGCCGCGAGGACCGTCGCACCGTCGATCGAAGCGACCGAGAGCCCGAGCTCGCGCGGCGCCGCCGCGTACAGATCGACCCACGCCGCGCGCTCGATCGCCTCCGCGGTGCGCACCGCGCCCTCGTCGAGCCGCGCGACCGCGACCGCGGCGCTCACCGCGCCCCTCGCTCGACCTCGAGCCGCGCCGCCTCGGGCGTCGCGGTCGGCGTGGACGCGTCCGCGCTCGAGACGTCGGCGAACGCGAGCATCGCGACGGTCCGCTCCGACCCGCCGTCGTAGAAGCCCGCCTGGCCGGCCCAGCGGGTCGGGTTCCGGAAGGTGCCGAAGAGGAGATCCCAGATCGGGAGGTCCGAGTAGTTGTAGGCGTGCACACCGCGCTCGTGATGGACCGAGTGCATCTCCGGGCGCGCGATGAAGTACCCGAGCCACGCGGGCGTCCTGAGGTTCGCGTGCTGCGAGACCGCGCAGAAGAACGACGCGATGCCGGCGAGCGCGACGGCCTCCGGCGAGATGCCGAGCAGCGCCAGCTGGACCGTCTGGAGGCCGAGGATGATCACGGTGTCGATCGGGTGGAAGAGGAACGCGCCCCACACGTCCACGCGCTCGGCGCTGTGGTGGAGCTGGTGGCCGAGCCGCCACAGCCACGCGAGGCGGTGCTGGGCGCGATGGTACCAGTACGCGACGAACGTGGTGAGGAGCAGGCCGACGAGGGCGCCGCCGACGGAGCCCAGGCCGGAGAGATCGAGCGGCGCGATGCCCGCGAGGGCCGGGCCCCAGGCGATCGGGAGCGCGACGTTGATCACCATCCCGAGGAGGAAGAACCCGAGGCCCTTGAGGCGCCACCACCGCATCGTCGGGAACGAGCGGGCGGGCGCGACGAAGTCGAGCAGGACGAACGCGGCATACGTGCCGAGGATGAAGACCGGGGCGAGGGCTTCGAGCGACATGGAGACGCGACCTCCCGGGGGCCGACGCGGCCCCCTCGAAGAGCTGGCGTTCCGGGCGGAGCGCCGGGCGTTCCGTCGCGACGGAACGGGAGGATTCCTCGTGATCACGGGCGGTAAGCGCAGCTCGCGCCCGTGCGAACGGCCTGGGCGAGGTGGGCCGCGAGGGGGGCGTCCACGCGCTCGATCTGCTCGATCGCGGCCCGGATCCGGCGCTGCACGTTGACGCGCGCGCGCTCGCGCGCGACCCCCGCGCGCCGCGCGCGGCCCCCGAGGCCCGTCCCGCGCGCGAGCTCGCGCGCGATCGCGTCGAGCTCCTCGCGCAGCGCGAGCGCGCCGTCGCGATCCCCGAGCTCTTCGCGCGTCGCGATGCGCTCGCGCAGCGAGGTCACGCGCGCGCGGTACGCGGCGATGGCCTTCGCGTCGAGGAGCTCGCCCGCGTCGCCGAGATCGACCGCCTCGGTGCCGCCGTCGAGCGCGAGCGCGTCGAGCTCCTCGCCTTCGCGCGCCACGAGCTCGGCGAGCATCTCGAGCCCGCGGGTCGCGCGCAGGAGCGCGTCCGCGCGATCGCTGCGCAGCCGGACCCCGCTCCCCTCGCGCGCGAGCTCGAAGCGCGGGCGCGGCGCGGGCGCGACCGTCTCCCCGAGCCGTCGCGCGAGGAGCTCGATCCCGAGCTCGCGCGCGAGCCCGAGCGCCTCGCGCCGGCGCTCGCGCGCCTCCTCGGCCCGGCCGCGCGCCTCGGCCACGATCGCGCGGTCCTCGAGCACCCACGCGAGGATCGCGCGGAACCGCATCGCGCGCACCGTGCGCTCCGCCCGCTCGAGCATAGCGTCGGCCGCGTCGAGCTCGCCCGCGACCCCGAGGGCGACGCCGATCGCGCGCGCCGCGGGAGGCTCGATCACGTACTGCACGGGGCCCGCGAACGTCGCGAAGCGCTCGCGCGAGCGCAGCCCGTCCACGATGCGGCGTGCGAGATCGGCGCTCGACGCCGCCCGCGCGATCTCGGACATCC
>JAYRVK010000159.1:0-12572 GCA_041918555.1 Sandaracinaceae bacterium | reverse complement strand
GGGGTCCGCCTCCTCGCGCGTCGAGGGCGCGCACGCGTCGGCGTGACCCGCGGTCCCGTGGTTCACGACGACGAGCGGCGCGCCGGCGCGGGGCGCGTCGGGCACGAGCAGGAGCGCCGAGCCCACACCCGCGACGCCGGGACGGCGCTCGGTGCGGTACGCGATCAGGTAGCGCGCGGCCCCGCTCGTCGCCGCGGGCACGCCCTCGGCCAGGATCGCCCCGTCGAGCTCGGCCGCGGTCCACGCGCCGAGCGCCGCGCACCCGAGGATCTCGCCGGGCGCCGCGCCGCCCGCGCTGGCCGGATCGATCGCGTAGACGTCCGCAGGATCCGCATCGCACGCGCTCGGGTCGATGGCGGCGTCCCGCGGGCCCGCGTCCTCGCCCGCGTCCTCGCCCGCGGTCGCGTCCATGGCGGCGGCGTCCGCCGCGCCCGCGTCCGGCGTCCCCCCCGCGTCCGTCCCCATCCCCCCGCCGCACGCGCCGAGGAGCGCCGCGACGAGGACCCCCATGCACCGACGAAGCACGGAGATACATCTATCAGAGCCACCGCAGAGTGTCGACCGCCGCAGGCTCGGCTCGCCAGGTTCGCGAATCACCCCTGCGCGGTCTGCCATACTCGGAGCCGTGATCGCGCGCGGCACGCTGCTCCTGTTCGCCGCGCTCGGCTGCGCGACGCCCGCGCCGGCGCTCGACGCCGGCGGCCCGCTCGCGTGCGCGCGCGCCGGCCGGTGCCCCGAGGGGATGCGCTGCGCGCGCGACGGCGTCGCGGAGATCGCGTTCGAGCCGGGCGAGCTGGGCACGTGCCTGCCGAGCGCCGAGGTGATCGGGAGCGATCCGCCGCGCTGGGTCTTCCGGCCGGGCGGCCCTCCCCTCGCGCGGCGCCTCTGTATCGCGCAAGGCTTGTGGCCCGGCGGCGGCACGACGGAGCGCCGCCGCGAGCTCGTGCGGGGGACGGGCGCCGCGGTCATCCGGCTCGACTTCCGCTGGGACGCGATCGAGCCGGAGCGCGGGCGCCTCGTCTTCGACGGGCACGACGCGATGGTCGACGCGGCGCGCGAGGACGGGCTCGAGGTGCTCGGCATCCTCGCGTACGGCAACCCGTGGGCGAGCGCGTCGAGCGAGGGCGATCCCTTCGTCCCGCCCGACGACCCGGCCGACTTCGCGCGCTACGCGGGCGCGGTCGCGGGCCACTTCGCGGGGCGCGTCACGCGCTGGGAGATCTGGAACGAACAGAACGCGGGCTACCGCTTCTGGCGCCCGAGCCTGCACGGCGACGCGGCCGCGTACGGCCGGCTCCTCGCCGCGGCGGCTTCGGCCGTCCACGCGGCTTGCGATGATTGCGTGGTCGTCGCGGGCGGTCTCTTCTTCCACGAGCAGGTCGTCAACGGCGCGCTCGAGTTCACCCGCGACCTGCTCGACGCGGAGCCCACCGCCTACGAGCGCGTGGACGCCGTGGGCCTCCACCCCTACCCCGTCTACCCGCCGCGCGACCCGCCCGAGCTCGACGGGCCGGGCGCGCGCTCGATCGGCGCGATGCTCGCCGACCTCGACGCCGTCCTCGCGTCCCACGGCGCGTCGCGGCCGATCGCGCTGACCGAGCTAGGCTGGCCCGCGTTCGACGTGATCGACGAGGAGGCGCAAGCTCACTTGCTGTCTCGCGCGATGCTCCTCGGGGCCGCGCTCGGCGCCGACCCGATCTGCTGGTTCAACGTCACCGACGGACCGCTCCACGGGACCTCGCCGCCGGAGGACGACTTCGGCCTCTACCGGTACGGCAGCGAGGACGGGGCGCAGCCGATCGACCCCAAGCCCGCGCGCGACGCGCTCGCGTGGCTGGCGTCGATCGGGGCGGACGCGCCGTTCATCGGGGTCGCCGACGATCCGGCGCTGCACGCGCCGCTCGAGGGCCGCTTCGCCCTGGACTTCGGCGCGTGGCGCGCGCTCTTCGCGCTCGCGCCCTACGAGCTCGCGCTCGACGGGGAGACGCGCCGCCCGTTCGACGCGGGCGGCCGCCCGGTCACGGCGGTCGACGGCCGCCTCCCGGTCGGGCCCGCGCCGCTGTTCCTCGTCCCGTGACGCCGCGTCGCCGCGCCGGCAACCGGGCCGCGTCAACCGCGCGCGGGCCGCCGCGCGGCGACCTCGGCCAGCACGGTCGGGTCGAGCTGTGCCTCGCACGCGGGGAAGAGCTCGCGCTCCTCGAAGCGCACGTGCTCGCGCAGCCGACGGCCGAACGCCGCGGCGTGCTCGCGCACGAGGCGCCGCAGCGCGCCGTGATCGTCGAGGGTCCGCGCGACGAGCGCCGCTCCTCCCGCCGCCGCGAGCGCGGGGAGCAAGACCTCTTCCTCGATTCGGAAGTGGGGCTCGAGCTCCGTGGCGAACCGCGCCGTGAGATCGGGCACGGCCGCGCCCCCCTCGAGCGCGCGCGCCAGCACGAGCGCGTGGTGGTGCTCGACGCTCAGCCCACGCAAGCGCTCATCGCGCTTCACGGAGGTCGCTCCTCACACCACGCGCTCGACGAGTCACCCGCGGACCATCGCCTGGGCTCACCCCACGGCGCCGTGAGGATCCTCGCGCCGGCCGCGGGACGCCGCGCCCGTCGTGGGCACATATTCGGTACCTATGATGCTGGATTTCGGATCCGACCCCGAGCGTGCGTCCCAAGACCGGCCCGAGCCAGCGCGCGTCGCGCTGACGCGCCGGGCCGCGGAGGTCGCGCGCCGCGTGCAGGACGAGGAGGGCCTCGCGGGGCAGGCGCTGCGCGCGTCCATCGCGGGCGGCGGCTGCACCGGGTTCCGCTTCGACCTCTACTTCGACGAGGAGACCCGCCCGGACGACGCGGTGATCACGACGCACGGCGTCGTGCTCGTCGTCGACGTGATGAGCGCGATCTACCTCGAGGGCGCGACCATCGACTACGTCGAGGGGCGGGACGGCGCCGGGTTCAAGTTCGAGCTCCCGGCCCAGGCGAGCTCGTGCGGAGGGTGCGCGGCGAGCCGCGCGTGAAGAGCCGCGCATGCACCTCCAGCAGAAGACCGACTACGCGCTGCGGCTCCTGATCCTGCTGGCGATGGAGCGCGATCGATCGGTGCCGGTCGCGGAGATCGCCACGGCCTACGGGATCTCGGAGCACCACCTCGCGAAGATCGCGCAGCGACTCCGCGACCTCGGGCTCGTGCAGACGATCCGGGGACGACACGGCGGCCTCGGCCTCGCGCGCGCGCCGGAGACGATCGAGGTCGGCGCGGTGGTGCGCGGCTTCGAGGAGACGCCGCTCGTCGAGTGCTTCGAGCCCGGCGGCGGCGACTGCGCGATCGGGCGCGCGTGCGTGCTCAAGCGCGCGCTCGCGGAGGCCCACGCGAGGTTCCTCGAGGTCCTCGACGGCTACACGCTCGCGGACCTCGTGGCGCGGCCCGCGCCGTTGATGCGCGCCCTGGACCTGAGCCCGCGCCGAGCGGCGCGGTGACGGAGGAGACGAAACCGATGATCTCGAACGACACGACCCTGGCCAGCCTCGCGACTCGGATCCCGGGCGCCGCAGGCGTCCTGCGCCGGCACAAGCTCGACTTCTGCTGCCGCGGGCAGCAGACGCTCGAGGCCGCGTGCGAGGCGCGCGGCGTGGACCTCGACACGCTGAAGGCGACGCTCGAGGCGCTCGACGGCGGCGAGGCCGCGCCGCTCGAGGAGCTCGCCGCGCTGTCGCCGGCGGCCCTCGTCGATCACATCGAGCGGCGCTACCACACGCCGCTACGGCCGGCCCTCGAGGACGTGCTCGCGCTCGCGCGGCGCGTCGAGCACCGGCACGCCGAGCGCGCGGAGTGCCCGCGCGGCCTCGCGGAGCTCCTCGCGGAGGGCGCGCGAGAGCTCGATCTCCACTTGCTCAAGGAGGAGCAGGTGCTCTTCCCCGCGGTGCGCCGCGGGCTGACCCTCGAGCTGGCCGCGCCCGCCGCGATGATGGAGCACGAGCACGACGAGCACGGCCGCTTCCTCGCGGCGCTGCGGGAGTGCGCGCACGACTTCGCGCCGCCCGCGGACGCGTGCAACTCGTGGCGCGCGCTCTACCTCGGGCTCGCCGAGCTCGAGAAGGAGCTGCACGAGCACATCCTCGTCGAGAACCACCTCCTGTTCCCGCGCCTGCGCGCGCGGTGAGACGGGCCCCGGGACGTCGCATGGGACCTCGGAGGGGGGGACCCGCGCCGGCGCAGCGATCCGCTGCGGACGGCGCGGGCACGCCGGTTGCCAACAGCCGCGTCGAACCCCCACCCCGAAGGAGACTCCCATGCGCATCAAGTCCAACGTGAAGGCCGGCGGCTGGTTCTCGAACTGGCTCTTCGGCATCGCCGTGAACTCGCACCCGAACGCGAAGTGACTCGCGCGCGGGTCGCCGGCTGATCGGTCGCGCGGTGAAGGACGCGCCCGTCGAGCTGATCGAGCGGGACGCGCGGGCCCTCGCGGGGGAGAATCCGCCGCGATGATCCTCTCACCCATCGACTTCCCCTCGGGCGCGCGCGCGAAGAACCGCGTGATGCTCGCCCCGCTCACGAGCACGCAGAGCCAGCCGGATGGCCGGTGCTCGGACGACGAGCTGCGCTTCCTCGCGCGCCGCGCGCGCGGCGGGTTCGGGCTCGTGATGACGTGCGCCGCCCACGTGACGCCGGCCGGCCAGGGCTTCGCGCGCCAGCTCGGCTGCTTCGACGACGCCCACGACGCGGGGCTCCGCGCGATCGCCGAGGCCGTCGCATCGCAAGATGCCTTGTCGCTCGTCCAGCTCTACCACGGCGGCGCGCGGTGCCCCTCGGGCCTCACCGGCGCGCAGCCCGTGAGCGCGAGCGCGTTCACCGAGGATCGCCCCGGCTTCGAGGTCCCGCGGCCGATGACCGAGGCGGAGATCCTCGACGTCATCTCCGCCTTCCGCGCGGCCGCCCTGCGCGCCTCGCGCGCGGGCTTCTCGGGCGTCGAGATCCACGGCGCGCACGGCTACCTCCTCTCGCAGTTCCTCAGCCGCGCGATGAACCTCCGCACCGACGGCTGGGGCGGCGACCTCGGGGGCCGCGCGCGGCTGACCCGCGAGATCGCGCGCACGATCCGCGGCGCGGTCCCGCCGCCGTTCGTGGTCGGCGTGCGCCTCTCGCCCGAGGACTTCGGCCAGGCCCGGGGCCTCGACGTCGACGAGACGGTCGAGGTGGCGCGCATGCTCGCGGACGACGGCGTCGACTTCGTGCACCTCTCGCTCTGGGACTACCGGCGGATGACCGCGAAGCACCCCGAGGCGCACGCGCTCCGGCTCGCGCGCGCGGCGCTCGGCGATCGCGTGCGCGTCGTCGCGGCCGGCAAGATCTGGACGCGCGAGGACGCCGAGCGCGTGCTCGAGCTCGGCGCGGACGTGGTCGCGCTCGGCCGCGCCGCGATCGCGAACCCCGACTGGCCGCGCCTCGCGCGCGGGGAGGGCTTCGCGCCCAAGCTCGCGCCGCTCACGCCCGCGGAGCTCGCGGAGCGCGACGTGGGCCCGCGGTTCGTCGAGTACCTGCGCGGCATGCGCATGGTGCACGACGGCCCTTGAGCCTCAGAGGATCGGGTCGATCCGGCGGATGCCCTTGCGGGTCACCACGACGCGGATGCGGTGCCAGGCCTCGCGGTCGTCGCCGAGGCGGCGGAGGCGGTACACGATCGCGACGTTGTAGACGCGAGGCGCGACCGCGGAGAGGACGCACTCCGCTTCGGGATCGGCGAACACGATCTTGCGCTTGGGATCGTCGGTGTGCGCGAGCCAGCGCCGCAGATCGAGCCGGAAGATCTCGGTCAGCGCGCCGAAGCGCGGGTCGGCCTTGGCCACCTTGGCCGCGCTGAGCCGGACCACCTTGCGGTGCCAGAGCACCTTCTCCGGTCGCGCCTGCTCCTCGAGGGGGTGCTGCCGCGTCGTGCGGCGCATCGCGAGCACGGGCGCCGGCAGATCGCCGAACGGAACGAACGCGGACTGCTCGTCGATCTTCCCGAGGACGACGCCGCGCTCGCGATCGCGCAGGCGCCAGCGGCGATCGGGGAAGTGACGCGAGACGACCACCGCGAACGCGCCCTGGAGCCAGGCCTTGATGCGGTCCTTGCCCATGTACGCCAGGACCGCGATCGCGCCCCACATCCAGAGGTCCTCGCCCATCGGCTCGCCGTTCACGAGCGCCGCGGCCACGGCGAAGGCCATCGCGACGCCCGCGGCGAGCGCGTAGAGCACGTTGAGCACGATGCGGGCGCCCTCCCGCACCTCCGGCCTGAGCCAGAGGACCGAGCCGGTGAAGCGCTTGAGCACGTGGCGGCGGAACTCGAGGTGCTCGACGTCCCGCTTGCTCGCGCCGACGCGGCCGACCGCGTCCTCGCCCTTCTCCTTGCGGTAGCGCGCCTCCGCGACCGACGCCTGCACCACCGAGGCGTGCAGGCCCTCCGGCGCGCCCGACTCCCGGAGCTGCACCGCGAGGCTCCCCATGAGCGTCTCGAGGAGGCGCGAGACGTCCTCGTCGACCCAGCGCGCCGCCGTCGTGAGCGCGTCGTCGCCGCTCGGGAGCGCGTCGAGCACCTCCCGCAGACCCGTGGCGATGCGCCGCGCGTCGGTGACCATCCGCGCGGTCGCCGCGAGCGCGCGGGTGCGCCGATCCGGATCTCCGTCCGACAGCGCGTCCGCGATCGAGCGGCTCGCCGCGACGCCGCTCGCGCGCACGTGGCACGCGAGCAGGCGCAGCTCGCGCACGATCGCCTCGTGCTCGCCCTTGGCGACGACCTCGCGCAGCGACGCGAGCGGTGCCCCGGCGACCTCGCCGAAGGCGACCTCGGGCACCGCGAAGCGGATGTACGTGGAGAGATCGGAGTAGATGTCCTGCTTGCCGTAGGTGTGTCCGTCGACGCGCAGGCTCTCCGGGATGAAGAAGAAGGCCTCCCACTCGTACTCGTTGGCGCGCGCGCCGCGGTCGATGGCGTAGTCGACGGCGAACTCGAGGTGCGTGCGGTCGTGGATGCGCCACGCAGGCCGGCCCGCGCCCGCGGAGAGATCGGCGACGAGCGAGCCCCAGTCGCTCGGGCGGTCGAGGGCGGCCTCCGCCTCCGCGTCGGCCCGGTGCTCGTGCGCCTCCTCGCGCTCCTCGGTCGCCTCCTCGCCGCCCAAGCCACCTCCCGCCGAGCGCGTGCGGCCTCACCGTCACACGTTCGTAACGAGATTGTGGCCGAGTCGATCGCCGCGGTCCAACTCGCGAGCTTCGCATCCCTGCGGGTCGACGGCATACGACCGCCGGTCCCATCGCAAGGCGTATTGACGCACTTTCCGAGCGGGTCGTAGTCTGGCCGCCGGGGGACGACGATGGCGGACGTACGGTCGCCTGTCGTTGCTCGAGGTGAAGCTCGAGATCCTGCGCGAGCTGATCAAGCTCTCGCGCAAGCTCCGGGGCGGTTGAGGCGGGGTCAGGGCCTCGCGCACCGGACCTGGCCCGGGTAGCGCTCCGCGTAGCGCGCGCACGCGCGCATCGGGACGAGGAAGCCGTAGGCGGCGACCGTCGTGGGCGCGAGCGGCTCGTTCACCATGCACGCGCACGGCTCCCTCAGGCTGTCTTCGCAGAACCCGATGAGCACCGGATCCTCCGGTTCGCACGAGTTCGGGCCAAAATGGCAGAGGCCGAAGCCGCGCTCGTCGTTGACCCCCGCGCAGCCGCACCCGGAGAGCTCGCCGCCGCAGGTCGCGCCGCACGTAGCCCAGACGATGTCCTCGTACTCGGGGCACTCGCCGCGGGGAGGCACGCGGGTGACCTCGGTCCCGTCGCTCCAGAAGCAGCGGTGCGGCGGGGCGTCGGGTGGCGCCAGGAGGCACGCGTCCGGCGGCGCGCAGTGCGAGCTCTGACCGTGCGCTGGCGTGTCGAGGCCGTCGAACCAGCACGCCCAGCCCTCGCGACAGGCTGCGTCCGACGAGCCGGAGGTGGTCTGTGTGCGGAACGTGCAATACCTGGCGCCCCACCCGGGCACGCATAGACCCCCGAGGCAGAGCCCCTCCGCGCAGTCCAGCGGACAGTCACCACCGCAGCGCGTGTACGCGCCCGCGGCGCAGTGGGCGAGGGCGGCGTCGAGCCCCGCGTCCGGCGCGGCGGCGTCCGGATGACCGCTCTCGTAGCAGCCGCCGAGAGGCGCGGCGGCGAGGACCGCTGCGGCGAGGAGGCGGCCTCGCATCAGAGCCCCTCCGGGTCGACGACGGCCTCCACCACGAGGTTTTCGGGATCCGGCCGGCTCGCGATGGTGAACGGCTGCCGCACTGGATCCGGCTCGCAGCCGAAGTGGGCCCTTCTGAGCGCCGCCGCCCCGTCGCGGTCGATCCCGAGGTGCTCGAAGATCACGTCGCCGAGCGCGTCGTCGACGAACGGCAGCTGCGGGTCGCTCGTGTCCTGCGCGTAGACGAGCACGACCCCCTCGGGCACGACGAAGGCGCGGTCCAGATCGACGCGCACGTCGCACACGTTCGACTCGCTCCCGCCCCCGCACGTCGAGCCCGACCCTCGGAGCGGCGAGGCACACGCGGGCTCCTCGCCGACCGAGCAGATGAAGCGGGGCACGTTCACCTCGCGGGGCTCGAAGCGCGTGACCAGCCCCAGCGCCGCGGCGAAGCCCGTCGGGAGCGCCGTGCTCAGCGCTTGGGCCACGCCGGCCTCGATCGGGGCCTCGGTCGCGCACTCCCCCTCGACCTCGACGGCGGCGGCGAGCGGGCGGAGCTCCCCGCTAGGGAGGAGCTGGAAGCGGGTCTCGAAGTCGAGGAAGAGCGGCGCGCAGCCGCCCGCGCTCTCGGCCTCGATGCGGCCGTTGTACCGGATCTCGTCGATCGCCTCGAACGTGCCCGCGCGTCGGAGGATCGGTCCGAGGTTCGAGCGCCCGCCGGTCCCCAGCACCTCGGCGGAGGCGCCGAAGTTCCCGCTGTCGACGAGCGCGGTCTCGACGCCGCCGTTGAACGCCTGGGCGAGCGCCCTCCAGGAGAAGAACAGCGCGCAGTGCCCGAGATCCTCGATCCGAAGCGACGACCAGCTCTTGTCGGCGCCGATGCCGAGCCGGCGCAGCGCGTCGGGCGCCGTGGCGGTGGGCATCCGGAGGTAGGGGACCTCCGTCCCCATCGTGTCGATCCCGCGATCGACGTCGCCGCGCAGGACGTAGATCCGTCCTTCGACCGGCATGCGGTACTCGATCGCGTCCACGTCTCCGGCGACCCGGCCGAGCGACGCGCGCCCGAGCTGGGTCGTCGTCGCGCGCGGCGGATTGATGAAGGCCGAGTAGGTCCCGGTCGAGTCGAAGTGCTGCCCGCGCGGCGCGCAGGGAAAACACTCGCTGGCTTGGGCGAAGCCGTTCGCCCCCCCCCCCCCAAGAAGAGCCGCCCGGCTCGAGTGCTTGCCATGGTCTCCACCTCCCGGCCCAGCATAGCCGCGGCCCTTCGGACCGGAAAGGCACTGATCGGGGCGGGCCGTCGTGAAACGGTCCGAGACCGAAGGGCTCGGACCGACGCGTCGAGACCGAAGGGCTCGGCGCGCGCGGAGCGAGACCCGAAGGGGCTCGCGGAGCCGCCGAAGGAGACCGCGCCAGCGGGCTCCGGAGGCGCCACCGAGATCGACCGCTCTGACGACGAAGGCAACTCGCGCGCAGTCAGACGCCGACCTTGTCGGCCTTGGCGCCGCCCGCGAGCACCGTCTTCTCGATGTGCTCGATGATCTTCCCCGCGACGTCCTTGCCGGTCGCCGCCTCGATGCCCTCGAGGCCGGGCGAGGAGTTCACCTCGAGCACGAGCGGGCCGTGGTCCGAGCGGATGATGTCGACGCCGCAGACCGGCAGGTGCATCGCCTTGGCGGCGCTGACGGCGGCCGCGCGCTCGGACGGAGTCAGCTTCACGCGGGTCGCCTTGCCGCCGCGGTGGAGGTTCGCGCGGAACTCGCCCGGCGCCGCGCTGCGCTCCATCGCCGCGACGACGCGCCCGCCGACGATGAAGCAGCGGATGTCCGTCCCCGCCGCCTCCGCGATGAACTCCTGCACGACGAAATTCACGTTGAGGCTCCGCAGCGTGTCGATGACCGACTCGGCCGCCTTCATGGTCTCGGCGAGGACGACGCCGACGCCCTGCGTGCCCTCGATGAGCTTGATGATCAGCGGCGGCCCGCCGACCTGCTCGAGGAGGCCGCGCACGTCGCGCGTCGAGTGGCCGAAGCCCGTCACCGGCAGGCCGACGCCCTTGCGCGAGAGGATCTGGAACGAGCGGAGCTTGTCGCGCGAGCGCGAGATCGCTTGGCTGCCGTTCACCGTGTAGACACCCATCATCTCGAGCTGGCGGACGACCGCGGTGCCGTAGAAGGTGTAGGCGGCGGCGATCCGGGGGATCACCGCGTCGAGCGTGTCGACGGGCGCGCCCTCGTACATGAGGGTCGCGCGGCCGGCCGCGATCGACATCGTGGTCTCCATGTACCCGATCGTGCGCGCCTGGTGGCCGCGCTGGGCGGCGGCCTCGACGAGGCGGCGGACGGAGTAGCTCTCCGGCCGCATCGTCAGGATGCCTATCTGCATGACTGTCATGGCGGTGGTCCGGCGTTCGGCTCAGCGGCCGCTCAGGTGCGGAGGCTCCCCGTGCACGATGAGGGTGTCCTTGGCGTAGTCGTCGCGAGGGTCGGGGTAGTCGATGTTGTAGTGAAGCCCGCGGCTCTCCCGCCGGGTCGACGCACACGCGATGATCATCTCCGCCACGTCGGCGATGTTGCGCAGCTCGAGGAGGTCCCGGGTGACGAGGTGCTGCCAGTAGTACTCGCGGATCTCGTCCTTGAGCAAGGCGACTCGCCGGGCCGCCCGCCGGAGGCGGCGGTTGGTCCGGACGATCCCCACGTAGTTCCACATGAATCGCCGGATCTCGTCCCAGTTCTGGGTGACCACCACGGCCTCGTCGGAGGGCACCGCGCTGCCCGTGTCCCAGTCCGGCGGCTCCGCGAAGCGCGTGCCCCGCAGGTGCTTGGTCGCCTCCGCCGCGCGCTTGGCGTACACCAGCCCCTCGAGCAGCGAGTTCGACGCAAGGCGATTTGCACCGTGCAGGCCGCTGCAGGTGACCTCGCCGATCGCGTAGAGGCCCTCGATCTTGGTCTTGCCCTCCGCGTCGACCACGACGCCGCCGCACATGTAGTGAGCCGCCGGGACGACGGGGATCGGCTCCGTGGTGAGATCGATCCCGTACTCGAGGCACTCCGCGTGGATGTTCGGGAAGCGCTTGCGCAGGAAGTCCGCGTCCTCGTGCGTCATGTCGAGGTACACGCAGTCGGCGCCCGTGCGCTTCATCTCGTAGTCGATGGTGCGCGCGACGACGTCGCGGGGCGCGAGGTCCTTCATCTCGTGGTGGCGCGCCATGAACGGGTCGCCGTTCTCGAGGCGCAGGATCCCGCCCTCGCCGCGCAGCGCCTCGCTGATGAGGAAGCTCTTGGCCTTGGGGTGGTAGAGGCAGGTGGGATGGAACTGGAAGAACTCCATGTTCGCGATGAGCGCGCCCGCGCGGTACGCCATCGCGACGCCGTCGCCGGTCGCGACGTCGGGGTTCGAGGTGTAGAGGTAGACCTTCCCCGCGCCGCCCGTCGCGAGCACCGTCACGCGCGCGACGAAGGTGACCACCTCGGCCTTGCTCTCGTCGAGCACGTAGGCGCCGGCGATCTGGTGCGGGCCGCCGAACTTGCTCAGGTCGATGAGGTCGACCGCCATGTGGTCCTCGAAGATCGTGACGTTCGGCGTCGCGCGCGCGGCCTCGACGAGCACGCGCTGGATCTCGCGGCCGGTGACGTCGCCCGCGTGGACCACGCGGCGCTTGCCGTGCCCGCCCTCGCGCGTGAGGTCGAGCGCGTCCGGGTCCTCGCCGGCGTCGAAGCCCGCGCCGCGCGCGATCAGCTCCTGGATCGCGGCCGGCCCGCCCTCGACCACGAGCTGCACCACGTCGGGCTTGCTGAGCCCGTAGCCGACCCGGAGCGTGTCCGCCGCGTGCTCGGCGAACGAGTCGTCCGGGTCCATCACCGCCGCCACGCCGCCCTGCGCGTAGTTGGTGTTCGACTCGCTGACCGAGCGCTTGGTCACGATCGCGACGGAGCCGTGCTTGGCCGCCTCGAGCGCGTAGGTGAGCCCCGCGACGCCGCTCCCGAGCACGAGGTAGTCCGTGGTGATGCGCATGCGGAAGTCTATTCACCGGCGGCCCGTTGGAAACCGTGTTTCCGGGGGGGGCGCTGCGCGGGCTCGCGCGGTGCGTAGGTGGGGGCTCGATGGCTCAGGCGATCCTCGACGGCAACGAGGCGGTGGCTTCGGTCGCGTACCGCACGAACGAGGTCATCGCCATCTACCCGATCACCCCGGCGAGCCCGATGGGCGAGCACGCAGACGACTGGTCGGCCAAGGGCCTCGCGAACGTCTTCGGCACGGTCCCGCAGGTCGTCGAGATGCAGTCCGAGGGCGGCGCCGCGGGCGCGGTCCACGGGGCGCTCCAGACGGGCGCGCTGACGACGACGTTCACCGCGTCGCAGGGCCTGCTCCTGATGATCCCGAACCTCTACAAGATCGCGGG
>JAYRVK010000158.1:0-6911 GCA_041918555.1 Sandaracinaceae bacterium | reverse complement strand
CGGCGGCGGCGGCGGTGCCGCGTCGGGCCCCTCGACCCCTTCGCGGGGCGACATCGTCTCGGCGATGAGCGGCGTGGCCGGCGCAGTGAGCGCGTGCGGCAACGGCGCGCACGGGACCGCACCGGTGCGGGTCGTCTTCGCGGGCAGCACGGGTCGGGTCACGAGCGCCAACGTCAGCGGCGGCAGCTTCCCCGGACCGGTCTCCAGCTGCATCGCGCGCGCGGTGCGCGGCGCGCGCGTCCCGCCGTTCCGGCAGGACTCGTTCAGCGTCAACTATCCTTTCCGGCTGTAGGCCGGACGCGTCGGCGCCGACGGACCGCGGCCAAGAGCGCGACCAGCGCGATCGCGACGGCCCCGACGCCCGCGCCGATCCACGGCAGTGGCCTGGACGCGGGCCGCGGCTCGGGCGCCGGCGTGCGCAGCTCGACCACGAGCGGCACGGGCTCGCCGGGACGGAAGTCGCTCCCATAGACCAGCTCCGGCGTGGGCTCGCGAAGCTCGCCTTCGACCCCGCTCGCGAGGAGCTGGGCGCCGTCACGCACGTCGAACGCGACGTCGGTCCGCTCGAAGACCTCGCGGCGGACCATGCGGTCGACGAGGCGAACCGTCTGCTCGCCGCCCGCGAGCTCGAAGCGCGCGACCATCTCGACGGTCAGCGGGGTGGCGCGGACCGCGCCGATCGGCTCGAAGTAGCCCTCGCCCCACGCGGCGGCGAGCTCGCGCCCCTCGACCTCGATGGGGAGCTCGCGGCGCAGGCCGGCGGCCCACTGCGCGAGGTAGGCGTCGGCCTCGCTCGACGTGACCCGCCCGTCTCCGTCGGCGTCGGCGGCGGTGAGCACCCGCCGCCCCTCCTCGTCGCCGAGGGTGAGCGAGACCACCACGCGCACGTCGCGCGCCGAGACGTCGAGCTTGAGGTAGCGCTCCGCCCGCAGGATCACGTGCCCGACGTGCGCGCTCGCCGGGGTCGCGAGAGCCCCGAGGAGCACGGCCGCGAGCGTCGCCTCGCGCGTCAGGCGCCGAGGCTCTCGAGGAACCGGATCCCCGTCAGCACCCCGAAGCCGGTGCCGCCCTTCGGGTGCAGGCCGTGCACGCCGTCCTGGAAAGCGGGGCCCGCGATGTCGAGGTGCATGTAGCTGCCGTCCCCGGCGAACTCACGCAGGAACAGGGCGCCCGTGATCGCGCCTCCGGGCCGGTCGCCGGTGTGCTTGAGGTCCGCGACGTCGCTCTTGAGCGCGTCCTTGAGGTCATTGTCGAGGGGGAGCCGCCAGAACGCCTCGCCCTCCGCCTCTGCCGCGGCGGCGTAGCGCTCGACCAGCGCGACGTCATCGCTGAAGAGACCCGCGCGGTATGGTCCGAGCGCGACCATGCACGCGCCCGTCAACGTGGCGTGATCGATCATGTGGTCGGCACCGAGCTGGCGCGCGTAGGCCAGGGCGTCGGCGAGGACGAGGCGGCCTTCCGCGTCGGTGTTGATGATCTCGACCGACTTCCCGTCGAGCGAGGGGAACACGTCACCCGGGCGGTATGCGTCCGCGCCGGTCATGTTCTCGGTCGAGCCGATGATCCCGTGGACCTCGATCGGGAGGTTCATGCGCGCCGCCGCGAGCACCAGCCCGATCGTGGCGGCCGCGCCCGCCATGTCGCACTTCATGTCGAGCATGGACTTGGGCGGCTTGATGCAGAGCCCGCCCGAGTCGAAGGTCAGCCCTTTGCCCACGAACGCCACCTTCTTCTTGGCGGCGACCTTGGGCGTGTAGGTCATGTGGACGAAGCGGGGCTCCTGGCTGCTGCCGCGGGCCACCGCGAGGAGGAGGTGCATCCCGAGCTTCTCGATGCCCTTCTTGTCCCAGACCTTGCAGGCGATCCCGAGCTCCTGGCACTGCGCCTTCGCGAACTCCGCGAGCGCCGTCGGCGTGAGGTCGTTCGGCGGCGCGTTCACGAGGTCGCGCGCGTGGTTGATCGACTCCCCGAGCACGAGCCCGGCGGCGAGTCCGTCGCGCTGCTCCGGGGTGCGCTTCTCGACCAACAGCTTCACGGTGCCGAGCGACTTCTCGGGGACGCGGTCGCCGGTGAGGTAGCGCGTGTAGCGATAGGCGCCGAGGAGGGCGCCCGACGCGAGCGCGCGCGCGGTCTGTCCATCCTCGGCGGGCGCGACGAGCGCGAGGCTGCCGTACGAGCTCGCGGCGCGGGCCGCGGTCGCGGCGAGGCGACGCGTCGAGGCCGCCGTCGGTGCATCCTCGCCCATCCCGACCAGGAGCACCTGCTTCGCGCCGATGCCGGTCGCGGTGACGCGGACCTGCTGTCCGTCCTTGCCCTCGAACCGCTCCATCTTCGCGACGGTGGTGAGCGACTTCCCGATCGCGGCGTCGATCGCCTTCACGTGCGGGTTGCCGCGGAGCGCGCCGTGGACGCCGATGACGAGGAGGTCGGCGCGTATGGCCGTGACCGAATCCGTGGACAGCGAGACTTTCATGTTGCTCCCGAGGGCGCGGCTCAATGGTCGGATCCCCCCCGAACCGCGGGGCATCCTTGCACGCACCGCGAATTCCCACAAGCGGCGGCGATCGCCGCCGCGCTTTCGCCGCCTTCGCCGATCCGGCGCGCCAACCCCGCGAGATCATTGAGGCGGGTCTCCGGCATGCGCGCTGCTGAAGGGGGGCTCGTGCGCGCCACGGAGGCGCGCCGACCACACGGAGAGACCATCATGACCAACGAGCACCATCACCCCTCCTGGCTCCGCCACCACCTCGCCGCCCTCGGCGTCGCCGCCGCGCTCGTCGCGGGGGCGCCGACGGGAGCGCAGGCCCAGCGCACGCGCGCCCCGGCGGTGCGCGCGGAGCAGACGCCGAGCGCGAGCGGAGTCGTCAACATCCAGACCGCGAACGCGGAGCAGCTCCAGCTGCTGCCGGGGATCGGCCCGGCGAAGGCGGAGGCGATCATCGCGCAGCGCGAGCGCCAGGCCTTCCGGCGGGTGGAGGACATCCTGCGCGTGCGCGGGATCGGTCGCGCGACGTTCCGACGCCTGCAGCCGATGATCACCGTCGACGGGCCGACCACGCTCACGGCCGAGCCGCCGCGGGCGTCCCGGCCCGCGGCCGAGGCCGCGCCGGAGTGAGACGACCACCCTCCCCCGCGGCGCGCGGGGGAGGGTCGATCGCTACGCGGCCACCGCGTGATCCAGCGCGTCCAACAGCGGCTGGATGCGCTCGCGCCGCAGCTTGAGGCCCACGCGGTTGGCGACGAGGACGCTCGAGACGTCGCAGACGTGCTCGAGCGTCACGAGGCCGTTCTGTCGGAGCGTCTCGCCGCTCTCGACGAGATCGACGATGCGATCCGCGAGCCCGGTCAGCGGGGCGAGCTCCACCGAGCCCTGCACGAAGACGATCTCGACCGCTCGGCCCGTGCGCCGGTAGTGCCGCGCGGCGAGGTTCGGGAACTTCGTCGCGACGCGCATCGTGCGCGGCGGCTCCGGGACGCCCGGGAGGCCCGCGACCATCATGCGGCAGCGGCCGATGCCGAGATCGAGCGGCGCGTAGAGGTCGTACTCGCGCTCGAGCAAGACGTCGCGCCCCACGATCCCGAGATCGGCCGCGCCGTACTCGACGTAGGTCGGGACATCGTCTGGCTTGAGCAAGAGGTATTGCACCCCCGAGGCCGCATCGACGCGGACCAGCCGCCGATCGTCGGCGAGCAGCACGCGCGCGTCGAGGCCGGCGCGGTCCAGGAGCGCCCCGAGAGGCTTGAGGATGCGGCCCTTCGGGACCGCGATGGTCAGCGGCTTCATGCCTCGCCCGGGACGCGCTCGATCGCGGCGCCGACGCCCTTCAGCTTCTCTTCGATCCGCTCGTAGCCCCGATCGATGTGATAGACGCGAAGCACGTCCGTCGTGCCCTCGGCGATGAGGCCCGCGATCACGAGCGACGCGCTCGCGCGGAGATCCGTCGCCATCACGCTCGCGCCCTCGAGCCGCGAGGGACCGACGACCGTCGCGCGGCGGCCCTGCACCGTCACGTCGGCGCCCATCCGGTTGAGCTCCGAGACGTGCATGAAGCGGTTCTCGAAGATCGTCTCGGTGATCACGCTGACGCCAGCCGCCGTGCACATGAGCACCATGAACTGCGCCTGCATGTCGGTCGGGAAGTCGGGGTGCGGCGCGGTCGTCACGTCGACGGGGCGGAACGGCGGCCTGCCGCTCACGCGGATTCCGTCGTCCTGCCGCTCGACGGCGACGCCCGCCTCGCGGAGCTTCGCGGCGATCGCGCGGATCGGCTCGAACGTGATTCCGTCGAGGAAGACGTCGCCGCCGGTCGCGGCCGCAGCGACCATGAAGGTCCCCGCCTCGATGCGGTCCGCGATGATCGCGTGATCGATCGGCTCGAGCGCCTCGACGCCCTGGATGGTGATCGTGTCGGTGCCCGCGCCCTCGACGTGGGCGCCCATCTTGTTCAGCACGCGCGCGAGCTCCTCGACCTCGGGCTCGCGCGCCGCGTTCATCAGCGTGGTGCGACCCTTCGCGAGGACCGCCGCGCTCATGAGGTTCTCGGTGCCCGTCACGGTCGGCATGTCGAGCCAGATGTCGGCGCCGTGCAGCCGGCCCTTGGGGACCTCCACGTGCACGTAGCCGTGCTCGAGGCGGATCGTCGCGCCCATCGCCTCGAGGCCCTTGAGGTGCTGATCGATCGGGCGCGCGCCGATCGCGCAGCCACCCGGGAGCGACACGCGCGCGCGGCCGTAGCGCGCGACGAGCGGGCCGAGCACGAGCACCGACGCGCGCATCTTGCGGACGAGGTCGTAGGGCGCGTCGGGCTCCACCACCGGCCGCGACGTCACTCGGACGACCGGGGGCGCGACCTCGGCGTCGAGACCGAGGTGACGCAGGAGCTTCGCGGTCGTCCGGATGTCCGTGAGGTCCGGGACGTTGCGGAACGTGCTCTCGCCGTCGGCGAGGAGCGATGCGCAGAGGATCGGGAGGGCCGCGTTCTTGGCGCCGCTGATGCGGATGGTGCCGTGGAGGGGCCGCCCACCGACGATGCGCAGGTTGTCCATGCGGCGGGACTTACGCTGGCCGGGCCTCCATTCAATCCTCCCGAGCATCAGGCGAGCGAGAGGCCGATGACGAAGAGGCCGAAGCCGACGACCACGATCGTGCCCCAGAGCCGCGCGGCGCGGCCACGGATGCGGTCCTCCTCGTCGAGCGCGCGCTGCGCGAACGCGAACGCCCCGCCGGTCCACGCGATCCAGCCCGCGAGGGCGAGCAGGGTCCAGCCGAGGCCGGGGCGCGCGGGCGCGCGCAAGCGGCCGAGCGTCTGTCGGCGCGTCGCCGCGGCGCGACCCGGCGGCGCGCCCTCGCCGACGAGGCGCGCGATCGCGTCCCGTGCCGCCCGCAGGCGATCTTCGTGCGGGACGTAGACGCTGCGCGTGGACTCGATCGCGCCGTGGACCGACCGCCACGCCGCGAGCGCGCGCGCGCGAACGCCCGCGGCCCCGGCATCGCCCGCGACGGCGGCGAGGCGATCGAGCGCCTCGGGCACGAAGGGGTTGCCGGGCGCGTACCACCGGGCCGCGCGCCGGTACGCGAGGATGGCTCCGTCCACGTCCCCCGCCGCGCGGAGGGCGTCGCCTCGGGTGAGCTCGGAGCGCGACGACGTGACCGCGCGCACCGCGAGGATCGCAGAGAGGACGCCGACGACCGCGAGCGCCTGCGCGCCGAAGCGGAGCGCGCGCGCGGCGGTCACAGGAAGTCCCGGCGGCGGAAGATCAGCGACGCGAGGATCAGGAGCAGCACCGCGTACGCCAACCCGTAGAGCATCGTGGTGCCGACGTAGTCGAGGAGGCCGTACGGGAGGGCCGCGCGGTCGGCGAGCGCGTTGCGGCCCGGCACGAAGAGGTGGAGGTTCGGGACCACGCGCGAGAGGCCGCGGAGGAACACGGCGAGGGTCCGCCCGACGGACGCGTCGCGCATCGCGGCCATGAGATCGGCGTTGCGACCGACGACCCAGATGCCGAGCGAGAACGCCCCCGTCAGGAAGGGCGTGGAGAAGCTCGAGAAGAGCAAGGCCACCGCGCTCAAGACCGTGACCTCGCCGAACACGAGGAGGAGCGCCGAGAGGATCGGCGCCACGGCGACGTCGGTGCCCGCGAGCACGGCGGCGGCGGCGGCGAGGAACAAGAGCGACCACGGGACGAGCACCGCCGTCCGATCGGTGGCCCTCCACAGGGTCGCGCCGAGGGCCGCCGCGGACACGAGCGGCAGCGCGACGAGCTGGGCGATGGACGCGCCGGCCTGGATCGCGGTCACCCAGAGCTGGATCGCGCCCATGATCGCGATGAACACGGCGGCGGTGACGACGATCCCGACGTACTTGCCGAGGAGGAACTCCCAGCGGCGGATCGGCTTGGGCAGGATGACGTAAAGGGTCTTGCGCTCGATCTCCTTGTAGAGGAGCGAGCTGCCCAGGAAGATCGCGATCACGACGCTGAAGAACGAGATCGACGCGACGCCGATGTCGAGGACGACGCGGCGCTGTTGGTTGAGCGAGAGCTCCGCGAGCGCGAGCGAGAACAGGAGGACGAGGACCGCGAAGGCGAGGACGCCGTAGAGCACCTTGTCCCGCACGGCCTCGCGGAACGTGTTGATGGCGATGGCCCAGACGCGTCCCATCGGCGGGCGAATCTACCTCACATCGACCAGACGGTCCCGGTTCCCGCGGCGTGCCAGCCGACGAGCTGCGCGAAGAGGATCACCACGCCGAGCGCGACGATGAGCCCGCTCAGGCGCGCGGCGCGGCGGCTCTCCGGGGTGGGGAGCCCGCCGAGCGCGCCGCCGACGCGGACCGGCGCCGCGGCGGCGTGGAGCCGGAAGCCGGTGCGCCCGCGCGCGTGCGCGCGGGCGAGCGGCCAGGTGCCGAGCT
>JAYRVK010000157.1:0-4734 GCA_041918555.1 Sandaracinaceae bacterium | reverse complement strand
TGGCGATCGACGAGTCCGAGATCCCCGAGGGCGTGGAGCCGCACTGGGCCGAGGCCGAGCGCGCGTTCACGCAGCGCGAGTTCTCCCGCGCGCGCGGCCTCTATCGCGCGTTCATCACGCGCCACCGCGCGGACGCGCGGATCGACGACGCGCAGTACCGCATCGGCGCGAGCTACCTCGAGGAGAACCGGCCCGCGACCGCGCTCGGCGAGCTCCAGCGCGTGATCCAGGAGCACCGCGAGGGCGACGCGGCCGACGACGCGCTCCTCGGCATGGCCCGCGCGTTCCATGCGCTGCACGCCTGCGGCGACGCGCGCACGACGATCCAAGCCTTGATCCGCGCCCATCCTCGCTCGCCGCTCCTCGAGGACGCGCGAGCGCTCCTGCGCCAGGTCAGCGCCGCGCCGCGCGGCTACTGCACGAGCTGACTCGGGCGACGCCACACCGGCGCCAGCGTCTTCACGTACGCGACGACCGCGTCGAGGGGAGCGCCCTCGAGCCCCTGCGGCGCCATGTTGGTGCCGTCGATGCCCTCTGTGATCGCCTGGCGAAGCTGCTCGTCGGTCGGGAGCGCGCCGCCCGTCGCGCCCAGGCGCGGGTACTCGCCGCGCGTCAGATCGGCGGGTCGCGGATCCATCGACGACGCGTACTGGCCGTCGCCGCGCCCATGCTGCCCATGGCAACCGCGGCAGCGCTGCATGTAGACCACCTCGCCGAGGTTGAGGACGTCAGGCGCCACCTCCTGCCCGCCGAGCACCAGCGGCGCCTCGAAGGACCGCTCTCCCGGCTCACAGCCGACCAGCGCGAGCACGAGCGCTGCGACGCGGCCGCTCACTCGGGCTCCTCCAGCAGCCGCGCGATGTCGTGCTCCAGGCGATCGAGCCCCGCGCGGTCGGTCTCGTAGAGGCCGCGCATCGTCATGCGCCGGTCCACCAGGAGGAAGCGCGCCGTGTGCAGGATGTCGTAGGTCCCGTCGTCGCGGTCCATGCGCTCACCCATCGGGAGGCGGAAGGAGCGGTAGACCACGCGCTCGACGTCCTCGGGGCTCCCCGTGAGGAAGCTCCAACGCGAGGTGTCCGCCCCGTAGCGCGACGCGTACTCGCGCAGGACCTCGGGCGTGTCGACGGCGGGATCCACGCTGATCGACACGAAGCGCACCTCCGGGTGCGTCACGCGCCGGTGGAGGTTCGCCATGTGCGTGCTCATCACCGGACAGATCTCGGGGCAGCTCGTGAACATCATGTCCGCGACCCACACCTTGCCGCGGAGCGCGCGCGAGCTGAGCTCCGCGCCCGACTGGTCGACGAGCGTGAAGTCGGAGATCGGCACCATCTCCGGCAGCGGCGGTTCGTCCTCGCCGCACCCGCACACGAGGAGCGCGGCCACGCAGGCGGCGCGCTTGTCAGCTCGCGGCGACGTCGACCGCGAGCGCGGCGAAGAGCAGCGGCAGGTACACGAGCGACGCGAGGAAGAGCTGCCGCGCCCAGCGATTGCCCGCCTCTGCGCGCAACCCGGCCAGCGACCACGCGAAGAAGCCGGCGCCGAGCACCGCGGCCGCGCCGAGGTAGAGCCCGCCCGCGATGCCGAGCGGCACGAGGAGCAAGCTCACCGGGACGAGCGCGCCCGCCCACAGCACCGCGTGCCGCTTCGCGACGGGCGTCCCGCGCGTCGAGGGCAGGACCTTGATCCCGGCGCGCTCGTACTCGTTCTGCCGGAAGATGCTGATCGCGAGGAAGTGCGGCATCTGCCAGAGGAACAGGATCCCGAAGAGCACGATCCCGGGCGCCGCGAGCTCGCCGGTCGCCGCGGTCCAGCCCATCAGCGGCGGGAGCGCGCCCGGCACCGCGCCGACGATCAACGCCGCGGGGCTCCGCTGCTTCATCGGCGTGTAGATCATCACGTAGGAGACGAGCGCGACCGCCGCGAGCAGCCCGGTGAGCGGGTTCGCGACCATCGTGAGGATCGGCACCGAGAGCGCGCCGAGCGCGAGGCCGAGGCCCAGCGCGACGCGCGCGTCGAGGCGACCCGCGGGCAGCGGACGGTTCCTCGTGCGCGCCATGCGCCCGTCGCTCTCTCGCTCGACCCAGCAGTTCAGGGTGTTCGCAGAGCCGACGACCATCCCGGTCGCGAGGAGCGTGAGCGCGATCGCGGCCCACGACATCTCGTCCGGCGCGAGCCAGATGCCGCCCGCGGTCGTGAGGATCACCATGAGCGTGATCCGCGGCTTGGTCAGCGCGACGAGATCACGCAGAGTCGTCCCGAGACTGCGGGTGGGAGCGGCGGTGGTCATGGGTCGGGGGCCCAGGGGGCGCGGGTAGTTAGCAAGCGTTGGCGCGGGGCGTCAACCCGCGCGGGTCCGTAGGCTCACGCGTCGCGCCCGGCAAGCGCGGCGTTGGCTCAACGCAACAGGATCGCGGCGACCAGCGCCCCCGTGCCGATCAGCGCGAGGAGCGCGCCGAGGGCGAGCACCAGCCACGGCGTCGACGACGGCGCGGGCGCCGGCTGGGTCGAGGGGGTCGGCGCGTGCGAGGGCGGGTGCTCGGACGGCGACATCGGCGGCGGCGCCGGCGTGCTCGGGCTCACGCCCTCGTCCGGCGGGAGCGCGCGCATCGCGCCCGTCATCACACGCCCTCCGAGCACCTGCTTGAGCGCGATGGCGAAGTCCGCGGCGGTCTGGTACCGCGCGTTCACGTCCTTCGCGAGCGACTTGAGGATCACCTCGTCGAGGCCCGGCGGGAACTCGCGGTCCGGCGCGCGCTCGGGGAGCGGGATCGGCGGCTCCTTGATGTGCCGCTGGATGTACTCCATCGGCTGCGCGGCATCGAACGGGAGCTTGCCCGTCAACAGCTCGTAGAGGATCACCCCGAGCGAGTAGATGTCGGAGCGCCCGTCGAGCGTCTCGCCGCGCGCCTGCTCCGGGCTCATGAACTCGGGCGTCCCGAAGACCATGCCCTCCTGCGTGAGGATGAGGGAGCCCGGTCGCATCTGCCGCTCGCTGATCTTCGCGAGCCCGAAGTCGAGGACCTTGGGGAAGTCCTCGATGCCCCCCTGCGACGTCAAGAAGATGTTCTCGGGCTTCAGGTCGCGGTGGACGATCCCCGCGCGGTGCGCCTCTTCGAGCGCGCCGCACGCCTGGATCATGATGTTGAGCGCCCGCACCGGCTCCATCGGGCCCTCCTTGCGCACGGTCTGCGCGAGGTTGCGGCCCTCGAGGTACTCCATCACGAAGTAGCACGCGCCGTCGTCGAGCTGGCCGTAGAGGAACACGCGCGCCGTGTTCGGGTGCGACAGGTGGCTCATCGCGCGCGCCTCGCGCTTGAAGCGCGTCACCAGGTCCTTCCGCGCGAGGTAGCGCTTGTGGAGGATCTTGATCGCCACGAAGCGGCGCATCTCCGGCTGCTCGGCCTTGTAGACCGCGCCCATGCCGCCGCTGCCGATCTTCTCGAGCACGCGGAACTGACCGGCGATGTCGCGACCGAGATACGGGTCCGCCACGGCGGCGAGCATAACACCCCGACTCGACCGGACCACCGTCCCGCGGTAGTCCCCTCGCACGCATGCGGCCCTATCCGTACGACCGCCTCCGCCGTCTGTCCCGCGCGCGCGCGGTCGAGCTCTCGCGCTGGGCGCGCTCGGCCCCGATCGCGGCGCTCGTGGGGCGCGGACGCGACGCGCGCGGATGGCTCGGCGCGCCGCTCGAGCTGACCCTCGGCGCGGCCGTGGAGTGGACGGACGGCGCGCCCGAGCGCGAGGGGGCGTACGCGCTCCTCGAGGGCGTCCGGCCCGCAGGCCTCGTGCTCGGGCCGCGGATCGCCGCGGCGATCGTCGAGCGCGCCCTGGGCGCCGGATCCGAAGCGGTCGGTGCGCGCGGACCGCTCGGCGAGGTCGAGCGCGGCGTCCTCGCGTACGCGCTGGCCCGCTGGATCGGCGAGGGGGCCTTCTCGCTCGGGGCGGTCTTCGCGCACGCGCCCGCGCTGGTCGAAGCGGTGGGCCCGCGCCTCGTGTGGCCCTTCGAGCTGGCCCTGGGCGAGGCGCGAGGTCGGGGCGCGCTCTGGCTGCCCGCGCCGGTCGGCGTGGCCGACGCTCCGTGGCGCGACGTACCGAGCTGGGCGCCGGTCTCCCTGTCGATGGTCGCCGGCGAGGCGACCCTGCCCGCCGCCGAGCTCGCCGGGCTCCGCGCGGGCGACGCGATCCTGCCCGACCGCGCCACGGTGGACCGCGACGGGCGCGGCACGGTGCGGCTCGTGTCGAGGCAGGGCGGCATCGCGTGGGTGTTTCGGAGCGACGGCCAGCTCACGCTGCTCCGTATCGAGGAATTCGTCTTGTCGACGACGCCGGGACGTCGATCGCGCGGAGAGGATCCGATGAACGAACAGACCATCGCGAAGCTCGGCGACACGCCGGTCACCCTCCACGTCGAGGTCGCGCGCATCGAGCTCACGCTCGGCGACCTCGCGCAGCTCGCGGTCGGGGAGGTCCTCCGCACGGGGCGGACCCTCTCCGAGCGCGTGACGCTGCGCGCGGGCGAGCGCGCGGTCGCGCACGGGGAGCTCGTCGACGTGGACGGCGAGCTCGCGGTCCAGATCACCGAGGTGGTGGGCTGAAGGACCGTCGATTAATCGCGTCGGCGATGGATCGCGGACGGAGTGAGGTGCGCCTCCGAAGCCCCGCTGCGCGGGTCTTCTGCGGCGGCTCCGCGAGCCCGCTGCGCGGTCTCGCTTCGCACGCGCCGAG
>JAYRVK010000156.1:0-5192 GCA_041918555.1 Sandaracinaceae bacterium | reverse complement strand
TCGACGTGGGCCGCGACGTCGAGTTCGACGTGCGCAACGACCTCTTGTCGCGCCTCCACATCCTGGGCCCCTCGTTCTTCCGCCGGATGGCGACGGGCGAGATCATGAGCCGCGCGACCAACGACGTCGGGCAGGTCCGCCTCCTCGTCGGCTTCGCAGGGCTGAACGTGGTCAACTCGCTGATCGCGTTCGTGAGCGCGATCGCGCTCATGATCGCGATCAGCCCCGTCCTCACGTTCTGGGCGCTGCTCCCGTTCCCGCTCCTCATCGTGATCACCCGGGCCTTCAGCCGCGTGCTGTACGGCAAGAGCCTCGAGTCACAGCGCGCGCTCGCGAAGCTCTCGGACCGCGCGACGGAGAACGTCACCGGGATCCGGCTCGTCCGCGCGATGTCGCTCGAGGAGTCCGAGCGTCGGCGCTTCGAGGAGGCCAACGACGCCGCGGTGCAGACCACGATGTCGCTCGTCACGCTCCGCGGCGTGATGTGGCCCGTGCTCATGGGCGTGACCTCCGTCGGCACGCTCCTCGTCGTGTGGTTCGGCGGGCGCATGGTCCTCGAGGGCACGCTCACCGCTGGCGAGTTCGCCGCATTCCACGCCTACCTCGCGCTCCTCGTCTGGCCGACGCTCGCCTTCGGCTACATCCTCGCCGTCGTCCAGCGGGGCAGGGCGTCCTTCGATCGGATCCGGGAGATCCTCGAGGCCGAGCCGGACGTGCGCGAGACGGAGCGCCCGCGGGCCGCCGACGGTCCGGGCGCGATCGAGGTGAGCGGGCTGTCGTTCGGTCACGGCGCCGCGACGGTGCTCGACGGCGTCGACCTGCGCGTGCCCGCCGGGGGCTCGCTCGCGGTGATCGGGCCGACGGGCTCGGGCAAGTCGACGCTCGCCGCGCTGCTGCCGCGGCTCCTGCCCACGCCCGCGGGCGCGATCCGGCTCGACGGAATCGACGTGACCGAGCTCGAGCTCCGCGGGCTGCGCGCTGCGGTCGGCTACGCCCCGCAAGAGCCCTTTCTGTTCTCCACCACGGTCGAGCGGAACCTGAAGCTCGCCCTCGATGACCCCGGCGCCCCCGACGCCGACGAGCGGATCCGGGCCGCGGCCTCGGAGGCCTGCGTGCTCGCCGAGATCGAAGAGATGAGCGCGGGGATGGCCACGGTGGTCGGGGAGCGCGGCGTCCAGCTCTCCGGAGGCCAGAAGCAGCGCATCGCGCTCGCGCGCGCGCTGCTGCGCCGCCCCAAGGTGCTCGTGCTCGACGACCCGCTCAGCGCCGTCGACGCGGCGACCGAGGCGCAGATCCTCGCTGCGCTCGATCGCGCCAAGGAGGGCCGCACCTTCGTCCTGATCACGAACCGCGTCGCCGCGGCCTCGCGCGCGGAGCGCATCGTCGTGCTCGATCGCGGCCAGGTCGTCGAGGAGGGCTCGCACGACGAGCTGCTCGAGCGGCGCGGGCTCTACGCGCGCATCGCCGCGCGCCAGCGCCTCGAGCGGGAGCTCGCGAGCCTGTGAGCGAGAAGATCACCCCCGCGATGCTCGCGCCGCCCGAGGAGGGGGCGGCGCCCGCCGCGACGGACCTCGGGATGCTGCGCCGCCTCGTCCCGTACGGGCGCCCGCACGCGCTCCTCTTCGGCCTCGCGTTCGGGATGATGCCGGTGGCGATGGCCGCGTCGCTCGTGCAGCCGCTCCTCATCAAGGACGCGGTCGACTCCGCGCTCGTCACCCGGAGCGCGGCCGCGCTCACCACGGCGGCGTGGCTCTTCCTCGTCGCGATCGCGATCGAGTTCGCCGCGCGCTTCGGCCAGGTCTACTGGATGCAGCTCGCGGGACAGCGCGCGCTCGCGACGCTCCGCATGGACACCTTCGCGAAGGTCCAGCGCCTGCACACCCGCTTCTTCGATCGCACACCGGTCGGCCGCGTCGTCACGCGCTTGACCAACGACGTCGACTCGCTCGCCGAGCTCTTCGCGTCGGGCGCGGTCATGGCGGTCGCCGATCTCCTCATGCTCGGCGGGATCGTCGCGTTCATGCTCTACCTCGACTGGCGGCTCTCGCTCGTCGCGTTCTGTGCGTTCCCGCCGCTGGCGCTGGTCACCGACCTCTTCCGGCGCTTCGCGCGCGAGGCGTTCCGCGCGATCCGGGCGAAGATCGCGCTCCTCAACGCGTACCTCGCGGAGCAGGTGCAGGGCATCGCGGTGGTGCAGGCGTTCGGGCGCGAGGCGGAGTGCGCCGCCGAGTACGCGACGATCAACGCGGCGCACCGGGACGCGAACCAGCGCGCGATCCTGTACGACGCGCTCCTCTACTCGGTGGTCGAGTCGGTCTCCGCGGTGACCGTCGCGATCGTGCTCTGGTACGCGGCGGTCCGCTTCGCCGGCCTGCCGGTGGCCCAGACCACCGCGTGGGTCGGCACCGTGGTGGCGTTCTACGAGTACATCCGCCGCTTCTTCGTGCCGATCCGCGACCTGAGCCAGAAGTACACGATCGTCCAGTCCTCGCTCGCGGCGGCGGAGCGGATCTTCGGGCTCCTCGATCGGGACGAGCTCGACGCGCCCGCGCTGCCGCCCGAGGTGTCGGCCCGGCCGGCGCACGACGCCGACGTCGCGATCGCGTTCGACGACGTCACGTTCGGCTACCGCGACGGCGCGCCGGTCCTGAAGGGCGTGAGCTTCGCCGCGAAGCGCGGCGAGAAGGTCGCGATCGTCGGCGCGACCGGCGCCGGCAAGACCACGGTCACCGCGCTGCTCCTGCGCCTCCACGACGTGTGGAGCGGGACCGTGAGGGTCGACGGCGAGGACGTGCGCGCGCTCCCCGTCGCGGCGCTGCGGCGTCGCTTCGGTGTCGTATCGCAAGACGTCTTCCTCTTCGCGGGGACCGTCATCGACAACGTCGCGGTCGGGGACGTCGAGCCGGATCGCGCCAAGGCGGAGGCCTGCCTCCGGCAGGTCGGAGCGTGGGACCTCGTCGAGCGCCGCGAGGGAGGGCTCGACGCCCGCGTCGACGAGCGCGGGCTGAATTGGAGCGCGGGCGAGCGGCAGCTGCTCGCGTTCGCGCGCGCCCTCTACGTGGACCGCCCGATCCTCGTCCTCGACGAGGCGACGGCGAGCGTCGACTCGGAGACCGAGGCCCTGCTCCAGAGGGCCGTCGAGCGCGTGCTCGTGGGGCGCACCTCCCTCGTGATCGCGCACCGGCTCTCGACGATCCGCGAGGCGGATCGCATCCTCGTCTTCCACCGGGGGCAGATCGTCGAGAGCGGGACGCACCAGGAGCTCGTGCAGCGCGGGGGGGTGTACGCGCGCCTCCACAGCCTCCAGTTCGAGACCGACTCGGCACCGGATCGCGGGCCGGAGGATGCGGTCGCGGTAGGGTGATGGACCCTCCGTCGGACTCGCCGTGAGTCCCGAGGTTCCCTTATACTGCGGGCTATGTGCGGGGGGACGGCCCAGAGGGTGCGATGAGCCACGCGGCGGCGCCCGTCCTCTATGGCAAGTACCAGCTGCTCGACCTGCTCGCGCGGGGCGGGATGGCCGAAGTGTTCAAGGCCAAGTCGCACGGCGTCGAGGGCTTCGAGAAGATCCTCGTCATCAAGCGGATCCTCCCCGAGCTGAGCGAGAACCCGCGCTTCGTCGAGATGTTCATCAACGAGGCGAAGATCGCGGTCACGCTCTCGCACGCCAACATCGTGCAGGTGTTCGACCTCGGCCGCGCCGACGAGTCGTACTTCATCGCGATGGAGTACGTGGCCGGCTACGACCTCGCCACGGTCCTCGCGCGCGGCCACAAGATCGGGCGCCCGATGCCGCAGGAGCTCGCGGTGTACGTGGTCAGCGAGGTCGCCAAGGGCCTCGACTACGCGCACCGCCGCCGCGACGCGCAGCAGCGCCAGCTCCACATCGTCCATCGCGACGTGTCTCCGCAGAACGTGCTGATCAGCTTCGAGGGCGAGGTGAAGCTGACCGACTTCGGCATCGCGAAGGCCGCGCTCGCGGTGGAGGAGGGCACGGACGCGGGCGTGCTCAAGGGCAAGTACGCGTACATGTCGCCGGAGCAGGCGCGGGGCGACGACGTCGACGCGCAGACGGATCTCTACGCGCTCGGCGTGGTGCTCTACGAGCTGCTGTCGGGGGTGAACCCGTTCTACGATCCGAAGTCGACGTACGAGACGATCCGGCGCGTGCGCGACGCGGACTTCGTGCCGATCGAGCAGCGTGTGTCGGGCATCGCCGACGAGCTCGCGACCATCGCGGCGCGCGCGATGAACCCGAGGCGCGAGGAGCGCCACCCGAACGCGGGCGCGCTCTACGAGGACCTCGTGCAGTTCCTCTTCTCGAGCGGTCGCCGCGTGGGCGGCCACGATCTGTCCGACTACCTGCAGGAGCTGCGGCGCGCGAGCGAGCTCGCCGCGGAGGCGCCCGACGACGCTCGCCTGCGCGCCGTGTTCGGCGAGACCTCGGGCGGCGCCGGCTCCGCCTTCACCCCCGAGGCGACGCCGGTCGAGGTCCCCGTGGCCCGGAGCGGCCCGCGCCGCAGCTCCGCCGCGCAGCGCCGGCACACGGGCAGCGTCGTCATCCCGTCGATGGAGCGGCGCGACGTCACCGCGCTCGCATTGGCCTCGAGCGATCGGCGCTTCCTCACGGACCCCCACGTCGAGCGCATCCTGAACCGCTTCGGCGCGCTCGCGGTCGACTACGAGCCCCCGCCTGGGAGCCCGCCCACCAAGATGCTCCTCTTCGGCGTGCGCGACCCCGACGGGCGCGACACCGAGGCCGCGGCCCGCTGCGCGCTCCGCCTCGTGCGAGCGGCGCGCTCGGGCACGCAGACGGGGCTCATCGACGTGTCCGTCCAGATCGGCATCCACGGCGGCCGGATGCTCGTCGACGTCACGGGCGATCCGGTCCGCGACGACTCGTTCGACGCGCTGAGCGAGCGGGCGCGCGAGCTCGCGGATCGCGCGGGCACGGGCCAGGTCTGCATCTCCGAGGACGGCCGCCGCGCCATCGCGGGGCTCTTCGCGACGAGCGCGATGGCCGACGGATCCGACGCACCGCACGTCGTCGAGGAGGAGCGCAGCCTCGCGGACGCTTCGGGCAAGTTCGTCCCCTGTTCCGCCGAGAACTTCAACAAGCTGCGCGGCCAGACCATGGCGAAGACCACGTTTCGCGTTGAAGCAAAGGACGGGGCGGCGCGCGAGGTCGAGAT
>JAYRVK010000155.1:0-2018 GCA_041918555.1 Sandaracinaceae bacterium | reverse complement strand
CCGCTCGCCGTCCCGATCCCCGCGGCCCCGGCCAGCAGCCACGCGGCGCTCGTCGCGACCGCGCTGCGCGCGCCCCCGCCGAGGTTCTGCACGCCGACCACCACGAGGGCGCTCAGCGCCGCGGAGCTCGCGGCGGCCAGCGCCGCGAGCGCGAGCGCGAGCGGGCGCGCGCGGCGGGCGCTCGCGGCCAGCGCCTTGGCGCGATCCACGGAGCCGCGCGGAAGGACGAGCGTCGAGACCTCCCCGTGATCGGGGCCCGGCTCCCACGTCCCGGCGCGATCCGCGCCGGGGTCGAACGCGGCGAGCTCGCGCTCGAGATCGAGCGCGCTCGCGAAGCGCTGCTCGGGGTCGCGCGCCATCGCGGTCTGGATCAGCGCCTCGAGCCCGGCCGGGATCTCTCGGGAGAGCGCGCGCGGCCGCGGGGGCGCCTCGTGCAGGAGGCTGGAGAGCAGCTGCGCCGGCTCGTCGCCGACGTAGGGCGCCCGCCCCGTGAGCATCCGGTACAGCACCGCGCCGACCGCGTACACGTCGGCGCGCTCGTCGACGGTGGCGCTCCCCCGCGCTTGCTCGGGGGCCATGTACGCCGGCGTCCCGACCACGGCGCCGGTGCGTGTCATGTCCTCCTCGCCGCGCAGCTTCGCGACGCCGAAGTCGAGGATCTTGAGGGTCGTGCGGCCGTCCGCGGTGCACTCGAGGAACAGGTTCGACGGCTTGAGGTCGCGATGGATCACGCCCTCGGCGTGGGCCGCCGCCAGGCCGCGACAGACCTGCCGCGCGAGCGGGATCGCCTCCTGGATCGGGAGCGTGCCCACGCGGTCGAGCCGCGCCTTGAGATCCTCGCCGTCGAGCCGCCCCGTGACGATCGCGCTGCGCCCGTCGGGCGTGCGGATCACGTCGACCACGTCGAGCACGTGCTCGCTCTGGATCCGGCTGAGCGCCTGCGCCTCGCGCTCGAAGCGCCGCACCGCGTCCCGCGAACGCGCCTGCGCCTCGTGCAGCACCTTCACCGCGAAGCGCCGATCGAGCCGCGCGTGCTGCGCCTCGTAGAGCCGCCCCATCCCGCCGTGACCGAGGTTGCGCGCGATGCGGTAGGTCCCCGCGAGCACCACGCCGAGGAGGGGATCCTCGCTCTCGCGATCGAGCCCGAGCGGCGTCGAGTCGCGCGGGCAGACGACGTAGTCGCTCGGGTACTCCTCGCCGCAGGTCTGGCACCGCCGGAGGGCGAGGTCGTGCGTCTGGATCGTGCGCTCCTCGGCTGGCGCGACGCGCCGGCGGGCGGGGCGTCGCCGCCGCGGCTCTCCGGCGTGAGCATCGGCGAGGGACATCGCTGCGAAGCTACCGCGCCGGGTGGGGTGGCCCCAGAAACCGACGAAGCGTGTACCCTGCCGCGCCCATGACGCACTCGCACTACTACGATCACGACGACCTCGCGCGCTTCGGCGAGATCGGCGAGCACGCCCCCGACCTCGCGAAGAAGTTCTTCGAGTGGTACCGCGCCGCGTTCGCCGACGGCGCGCTCACCGCGCGCGAGAAGGCCCTGATCGCGCTGGGCGTCGCGCACGCGATCCAGTGCCCGTACTGCATCGACAGCATGACCAAGGCGTGCCTCCAGAAGGGCGCGGACGTCGAGCAGATGACCGAGGCGGTCCACGTGGCCGCCGCGCTGCGCGGCGGCGCGTCGCTCGTCCACGGCATCCAGATGCGCAACCGCGCCGACGGGCTCTCGATGTGAGGCGGCCCGAGCGACAGGAGCGCGGCTCGCTCGCCGCGCGGCGCCTCCCGCTCGCCGAGGCCTCGCACCAGCGCGAGACGCTCCGTGCGCTCGAGCTGCCCCGCGAGTTCGACGAGGCGCTGGCGGAGGCCGGGCTCTGGCCGCTGACCCCGATCGAGCCGGCGGTCCTCCAGATCAACGTGGGCAAGCTCTGCAATCAGACTTGTCGCCACTGCCACGTCGACGCGGGCCCGGATCGGCGCGAGGTCATGTCGCGCGAGACCATGGAGCAGTGCGTCGCGGCGCT
>JAYRVK010000154.1:0-2865 GCA_041918555.1 Sandaracinaceae bacterium | reverse complement strand
CCGCGGGCGGGATGGGGGCCGTCTACGTCGCCGAGCAGATCAGCACCGGGAAGCGCCGGGCGCTGAAGGTGATGCACCCTGCGCTCGTCCGCGATCCGAAGAGCCAGCGGCGCTTCGTGGACGAGGCGAGGGCGGGCGCGCAGATCGACAGCGATCACGTGGTCGAGGTGATCGGCGCAGGCGTGGACACCGCGACCGGCGCACCGTGGCTCGCGATGGAGCTCCTCGAGGGGGAGAACCTCGAGGACCACGTCCGGCGCGCGGGACCGATGTCTCTCTCGGCGCTGCTCGACGTGTTCGAGCCGCTCGCGCACGCGCTCGGGCGCGCGCACGAGCGCGGGATCATCCACCGCGACCTGAAGCCCGAGAACCTCTTCCTCGCGCGCGCGCGGCGGCTCGGTGCGCCCCCGATGCTCAAGATTCTCGACTTCGGCATCGCGAGCTTCGCGGGCGACGCGACCGCGGCGACGGTGACGACGGCGATCGGCTCGCCGTTCTGGATCGCGCCCGAGCAGACGAGCACGGGCGCCCGGCTCCGGCCGAGCACGGACGTGTGGGCCCTCGGGCTCATCGCGTTCTACCTCCTCACGGGCCGGCGCTACTGGCTCGCCGCGAACGCGGCCGAGCTCAACCTGAGCGCGCTCCTCGCGGAGATCCTCGTCCACCCGCTCGTCCCTGCGAGCCAGCGCGCGCGCGAGCTGGGCGCCACGCCCACGCTCCCGGAGCGCTTCGACGCGTGGTTCGCGCAGTGTGTCCAGCGCGAGCCGAGCGCCCGCCCCGCGAACGCGACGGCCGCGGTGAGCGGGCTGCGCGCGCTACGAGCGCCGACGTCGAACGCGCGCATCGAGGACCGACCGCACGTGGCGCTCGCCGAGGCCCCGACCGCCCCAAGCCCCGACGCGCTGCCTCGCACGCCGCCGACGGAGCCGATGCCCGGCGTGAGCGACGACCGCACGCCCGAGAATCGAGCGCCGACCCGGCGGCCCGCACGGCGGTGGGGCTGGGCGCTCGCCGGAGTCGCCGCGCTCGTCGCGGTCGCGTGCGTCGCCCTCGGGGTCGCCTCCCGATTCACCGAGGAGGGCCCCTCGGTCTCACCCTACTCCGAGCAGCTCGTCGGCGCGCTCGAGCACGACCTCGAGATCGTCGCGTACTTCACCTCCGGGCTGCCGCCGCCGTTCGACGCGACCGAGCGCGACGTGCGCGCGCTGCTCAGCGCCTACGAGCGGGCCGGGGACGGTCGCGTGCACGTACGGTGGGTCGACGCGCGCGAAGCGGCGGGACAGCGCGCGGCGATCGCGGCTGGGATCCCCGCCGTCGCGCACCAGCTCGTCGCGGATGGCGGAGGCGACCCGATCGTGGGTCATCGTGGGCTGGTGCTGCGGTACGAGGGCGAGGACGCGACGCTACCCGTGATCGGCGAGTCGCGAGGGCTCGAGTACGACATCTCGATCCGCATTCGCTCGCTGGTCCACGGCGCGCGCGCGGTCGGGATCGCCACGGGCCATGGGAGTCCGGCGTTCGAGGCCCTCTCCACGCTGCGCTCGTGGTCGGCGTATCGCTTCGTCCCGGTAGACCTCGCGGCGATCGATCCCGAGCTCGACGCGGTTCTCGTCATCGAGCCCACCGAGTCGTTGTCCGACACGGAGCTCCGCCAGCTCGACGCGTACGTGATGCAGGGCGGCTCGCTCGGGATCTTCGGCGGCGCGATGCGCACACAGATCGACTCGTCGCCGCCGTCCGGATCGCCCGCCGACACGCACCTCGGTCCGCTCTTCGAGCGCTGGGGCCTGTCGATGGGCGACGCGTTCGTCGCCGACACCCGCTGCGGCCGGGTCCCGCTGCGGACGTCGATCGGCATCCAGATCCCCGTCGCGTATCCGCCGGCCCCGATCCTCGAGCTCGACGACGTCCAGCGCGCCCACCCCGTCGGGTGGCAGCTCGAGTCGGTCCCGTTCTTCTTCGCGTCGCCGATCCAGCTCGTCCGAGCTCCCCCCGCCGGAGTGAGGCGGGTCATCCTCGGTCGCACGAGCGCGGAGAGCTGGCTCCTCCGCGGCGAGCCCATCGACCTCGCGCCTCGCGACCCGCGGCAGTGGACTCGAGGCGAGGACGCCCGCGCCTACACCGTGCTCGTCGCCCTCAGCGGGCCCCTGCCGAGCGCGTTCGGCGCCGCGACCGCGAGCCCGGACGCGCGCGTGCTCGTCGCAGGCACGGGGTCGTTCCTGCGCAACGAGTACCTCCCGAGCCCGGAGGCCGAGGGCCATCAGGGGGCCTTCGCGCTCCAGCGAAACGTCCTCGAGTGGCTCGCCGAGGACCCCGCGCTCGTCGCGATCCGCGCCCGCTGAGTCGACGAGGCGCGCTCGACGATGCAAGACGAGTTGCGATCCTCCTGCGACGCGCTCGAGGGGCCGTTCGATCGCTTCCGCGCGACGAAGCGCGCCGCGCGGATCGAGCCCGCGCGCGCGCCTCGTCCCGTGCAAGCGCGGGCTCAGCCCCCGATGACGCGGCGGACGAAGTCGAAGCCGACGATGTAGAGCTCGCCGTTCGCGTCCTCCCCGAAGGAGGAGATGCTGCCCCCCGAGAGGTCGGACACGCTCTGGACGCCGACCGCCTCGCCGCCGCACATCTTGAACGCGGTGACCTGGCCCGAGCAGAAGTCCGCGAAGAGGTACCAGCCCGCGAGGCCGGGGATCGCGCTCCCGCGGTAGACGTAGCCGCCGGTGACGGCGAGGCCGAGCGAGTGGTCGTATTCGACCACGGGATCGATGAGCCCGGCCGAGGGGCACGGATCGGGCCCGCCGGGCCGGCAGTGGAAGCCCTCACGGACCTTCCAGCCGTAGTTGCCGCCGCGCTTGATGACGTCGATCT
>JAYRVK010000153.1:0-4199 GCA_041918555.1 Sandaracinaceae bacterium | reverse complement strand
TGGCCGTCGGCGCCATGCACGGGGCTACCGCCAGCCCGTCGGATCCAAGGCTCGGGCGATGGAGGCCTTCAAGGCGCGCAACCCCTCCTACTGGACGGAGTACGAGCGCAGCCTCTACTCCGCCAACCAGGACACCGGCACGCCGGGCCCGGACCCGCAGGAGATCGTGCGGCTCCGCGCCACTCGAGGGCGCTTGCTCCGGCGCGCCTTCGAGCTCGTCGAGGACATCGATGCCGCGCGCGCCGACGGCGTGCGCGCGGCGATCGCGCGCGAGGAGACCTACTACCGCGCGTCCGCCCCGAGCCGGGAGGTCGACGCGCTCGACGGAGCGATGTCCGCGGTCGCCGAGTGGCTCGGGGACGACGCCGCGCGGTGCCGCTGGGCGCGAGCGCACGCCGACCTCCGCCTCTCGCGCGTCGAGCATCAGATGCGGAGCCACGTCTACTTCGCCGAGGTCGAGGGCGAGTCGCTGCCGGCGAGCGCTGCCCGCGACGCGGCCGCGATCGAGCACGCCCTCCCCCGCCTGGAGCGGCTCCGGCGGACCTTCGAGGCGAACCCGCGCGGCGCCGCCGCCGCGCTCCCCGCGGTGCGGCTCCCCGCGGGCGCCGCCGACGCGGCCGACGTGACGGCCCTCGGGGCCCAGCTCGACGCGGTCGCGGCCCGCTGCGGCGCGCCCTGATCCCACGGCCGCCGCGGCGTCGCACCGGCGGCGAGCCGACGAGCGGGCGCAGGCATGGCGACGTGTGTCATCCGAAGTCGGCGCGAGGCGGTTCCTTCCGGTACCCTTCGCTCGTGACCGACGCATCGCAGCTCGGAGGCGTCCTCGCGCGACATCCACAGATCGCAGCCGCGTGGTTGTTCGGATCCGTCGCCCGCGGGGAGGCGCGACCCGACAGCGACCTCGACGTGGCCATCCTGCTCCGCGACGAACCGAGCGACGCTCCGCAGCGATGGCTGCACGACCTGGTGGCGGAGCTGGAGCGCTTCTCGCCGTCCGGCCGCGTCGACCTGGTGCTCCTGGGACGCCAGGGCCCGGTGTTCCGGCATCGCATCCTCGCGCAGGGGACGCTCGTCCATGATGCCGATCGCGAGGCGCGCTTCGCGTTCGAGGAGCGGACGACACGCGACTACCTCGACTGGAAGCCCACGCACGACATCGCGATGCGGAGCACCTTCTCGGGCCTGCGCGACCGGTTCGGCGTGCCGAGGTCGGCGTGAGCCCCGAGGAGGTGCAAGCCAAGCTCGCCCTCCTGGCGAACACGCTCGAGCGCTTGCGCGCGATGGAGCTGGGAAGCCTCGAAGCGTTTCGCGCCGACGATCGCAACCTCGATGCAGCGCTCCGCCGGCTGCAGGTCGCGATTCAGATCCTGATCGACGTGGGGAGCCACCTCGTGTCGCGGCTCGGGCTCGGCGCACCCGAGACGAGCCAGGATCTCCTCGACCGACTGGAGAGGGCCGGCAAGCTCCCCATCGGATCGGCGCCGCGGTTCGGACGCATCTTCGCGTTCAGGAACCGCATCGTTCATCTCTACGACCACGTGGACGAGGCGATCGTGTTCGACATCCTGACCCGCCAGCTCGATGACCTCGACGCGCTGGCGCGACACTATCTGGCGGTGCTGCCCGCGTAGCTCGACGAGCTGCCCGACTCCGACCGCGACGTCGGCGACCCGATGCCCCGTCGCGCGAGGGTGCTATGAAGCGCGCGTGAAGGCGCTCATCGAGCACGTGATGGTCGCGCTCTACCCGCGCACCGAGGCGCTCCCGGGGATCGAGGACACCGACCTCGCGGGCTTCCTCGATCGCTACCACGAGGAGTCGACCTTCCTGATGTGGCTCGGGCTCTGCGCGGGCGCGTGCGTGTTCATCGCGTCGCCGCTGCTCACGGTGTACCTGCCGCTCCCGTCGTTCCTGCTCTCGCCGCGCCTGCTCGACGAGCACGCGCACCGCGTGAGCGCGTCGCGCTGGTACCTCGTGCGCCAAGCCATCTTCCTCGTGAAGCTCGCGGCCGGGCTCTGCTGGGCCGCGCACCCCGACGTGCGCGCGCGCTTCGCGATGGCGCCGTACGGGGCCGACCCCGGGACCTGGCGGGCCTCGTGACGCACCTCTCCTACCGCGAGCGAGGCGACGACCTCGCGCTCGAGGCGGACTACGTCGTCGTCGGGAGCGGCGCGGGCGGCGCGGCCGCCGCGGTGACGCTCGCGCGCGGCGACGCGGAGGTCGCGATCGTCGAGGCTGGCGCGTGGCGCGACCCCGACGACTACCCGAGCTCGACGTACGGCGCGATGCGCGATCTGTTCGACGACTGGGGATCGCAGCTCGCGCGCGGGCGCGCGCTCTGGCCGATCGTGCAGGCGCGCACCGTCGGCGGGACGACCGTCATCAACTCCGCGATCTGCGTGCGCACGCCGGGCGACATTTTCGCGCAGTGGGAGCGCGAGCGCAGGATCACGGGGCTCGCGAAGCGCGTGTGGGCACACCAGGACACGCTCGAGCGCGAGCTCGCGGTCCACGAGGTGCCGGCCGACGCGCGCGGGAACAGCAACCGCCTCGCGATGCTCGGCGCGAGCCGCCACGGCTACGACAGCCACTGGATCCACCGCTACGTGAAGGGCTGCGAGGGCACCGGCCAGTGCCTCCAGGGCTGCAAGAAGCTCAAGAAGCAGAGCACGAACCTCAACTACGTCCCCGAGGTGCTCGCGCGCGGCGGCCACGTCGTGAGCTCGGCCCCCGTGAAGCGCGTGGTCTTCGAAGGGACGCGCGCGGTCGGCGTGCGCGGCCGCTTCGAGCACCCGCGGACCAAGGCGCGCGGCGCGGACTTCTTCGTGCGGGCGCGGAAGGCCGTCGTCGTCGCCGCGAGCGTCACGCACTCGCCGGCGATCCTCGAGCGCTCGGGCGTGCGCTCGCCCGCGCTCGGCGAGTACTTCCGCGCGCACCCCGGCACCGGCGTCTTCGGGATCTACGACGAGCCCGTCGACACGAACACCGGCGCCACGCAGGGCTGGGCCTCGACCGCGTTCCGCGAGGAGCCGGGCCTGAAGCTCGAGACGCTGAGCATCCCGTTCGAGATGGTCGCGAGCCGGCTCTCGGGTGGCGGCCGGCGCCTCATGGAGCGCCTCTCCGAGTACCGCCATCTCTGCATGTGGTGCCACGCGGTCCGCGCCGAGTCGGTCGGCACCGTGCACGACGGCCTCTTCGACAAGCCGGTGGTGAAGTACGAGCTGAACAAGCAAGACATGTTGCGGTTCCGCGAGGGGATGAAGCTCCTCGCGCGCTCGCACTTCGCGGCCGGCGCGAAGAAGATCCTCCCGGGGATCCAGGGTATGCCGTACGAGCTCACCGCCGATCAGGTCGGCCTGCTCGACGACGCGCCGCTCGATCCCCGCGCGTACATCGCGATCCTCAGCCACCTCTTCGGCGGCTGCACCATGGGCGACGATCCGAGGGACGCGGTGACCGACGGGAGCGGCCGCGTGCACGGCTACGAGGGCCTCGTGGTCGCGGACGCCTCGGTCATCCCGAGCAACCTCGGGGTCAACCCCCAGCACACGATCATGGCGCTCGCGATGACGTTCGCGGAGGACCTCCTCACGAGCGGACCGCGAGGCGGCGCGCGCGCCTGAGGCGGCGCGCGGAGCGGATCACCGCGCCCGACGCACGGGGCGGCATCCTCGAGGAGACCGCACGGACGGCGTGTGAGCCCGTGCCGTCCTGCTAGATTCCGAGCCGTGGTTCCGTTCGCGCTCCGGGAGGGCACGGTGTTCGCCGCGGACTACCGCGTCGAGAAGCCGCTCGCGCGCGGTGGCATGGGCGCCGTCTACGTCGCCGAGCAGCTGAGCACGGGCAAGCGGCGCGCGCTCAAGGTGATGAGCCCGCTGCTCGTCGACGACGCGAAGGCGCGCGAGCGCTTCGTGCAGGAGGCGAAGGTCGGCGGGCTCGTCGACAGCGCGCACGTCGTCGAGGTGATCGCGGCGGGGGTCGACGACGCGACGAACATGCCCTGGATGGCGATGGAGCTCCTCGAGGGCGAGACGCTCCAGGCGCGCATCGATCGCGACGGCCGCATCGGCCCCGCCGAGCTGCGCGAGATCGCGACGCAGCTCCGGCACGCGCGCGCGCGCGCGCACCAGTGGGGCAACGTGCCCCCCGCCCACAAGCCCCAGAACGACTTCCACGAGCGACCCCCCCGCGCGGGCGGG
>JAYRVK010000152.1:0-13407 GCA_041918555.1 Sandaracinaceae bacterium | reverse complement strand
GCTCGAGGAGCGCGCCGGCCGGCGGTTCACCCTGAACGAGCTCTCGCGCCCGCTGCTCGCCGACCACCCGCACTCCATGCGCAACATGATCATGGAGCTGGCGGCGCCGCGCAACGCGGTCTGCTGGTCCCGGCTCACCCGCGCGCTCGAGACGGGCGAGGCGGTCTGGGGCGAGGCGTTCGGCGGCGACATGTGGAGCTGGCTCGACGCCCACCCCGAGGAGCACGCGATCTTCCATGGCGCGATGCTCGAGCTGACCCGCGAGGGCGCCCCGGCCTACGCGCGGGGCTTCGACTTCGGCGAGCACGGCTCGGTGGTCGACCTCGGAGGCGGGACCGGCCTCTTGCTCGGGACGATCCTCGCCGTCCACCGGTCGCTGCGCGGCGTGCTCGTCGACTCCCCGAGCGTGGTCGCCGGGGCGCCGCCCGTGCTCGCGGAGCTCGGCGTCGCCGACCGCTGCGAGATCGTGGGGGGCGACATCCTGGGCGGCGAGGTGCCGGCCGGCCACGGCGTCTACGTGGCCAAGCACATCGCGCATGGGCTCTCGGACGAGCGGCTCGCGGCGCCGCTCGCGCGCTGGCGCGAGGCGATGCGCGAGGACTCGAAGCTCGTGCTGATCGACGCCGTGGTGCCCGAGGAGCGCGGGACCTACCCGGCGTTCCTGGACCTGCAGATGCTCCTCGTGAGCTTCGGAGGCCGCGAGCGGACCGCGAAGGAGTTCGAGGCGCTGCTCTCCGCCAACGGCTTCGCGCTCGACGCGATCGTCGCGACCTCGACGCCGATGTCGATGGTCGTGGCGCGTCGTGCGTAGGCGCCCCGGCTCGCGCAGCTTTCTGGGTCCCCCGGATCGCCGCCCGTAGAGTGGCCGCATGCTCCAGCCCTTCCGTCGCCGCAAGGCCATCCGCCGCGGGGTCACCCTCCGCTGTCAAGCCATCTTGCTCGAGCCGTTCCGCCACGTGGGCACGCGCCTCGTCGATCTCTCGCACCACGGGGCGATGCTCGACTGCGACGTCGCCCTCGTCGAGGGCGACGAGCTCGTCGTGAGCTTCGCGCTCGGCGCGCAGCACGTCGACGCCGTCGCGCAGGTCCGCAACGTGACCTGGGATCTGCGGCGCGCGGGCATCGCGTTCACCGAGATGGACTGGGAGTCGCGCGTCGCGCTCTTCGTCGGGCTCGCGGGGGTGCCGCCCAAGGCGCCGATCGTGCGCCCGGCGATCGACTACGCGAGCACGATCCGCCGCATCGCGCTCGCCTGACGCGCGCGCCGACTCGGGGTAGGGTGCGCACCGGATGCCCCGCGCTCCGTACGTGCTCTGTGCGTTGATCGCGGCGCTCGCGCCCACCCCGGCGTCGGCGCAGGACGCGGCCGCGCCGGACGAGGACGAGGGGGCCGAGGACGCGCCGGCCGAGGCGCCGGAGACGGACGCGGTGCCTCCCCCCGACGCGCCCGCGGACCCCGAGGACGACGTCGAGACGCCGCCCCGCGGCGCCGCGCCGGGCGAGGACGTCGTCCGCACGCTCGGGACCGCCATGGGCGAGCTCGGCGAGACCCTCGCGCTGGCGCCGCGGCCCGACCATCGGCGCGTGCACTGGGATCCGTCGTGGCCGCGCTACCGCTTCGACGAGCTCGTCATCACGGTGGGCGCGAGCCTCGTGGTGCTCTTCGGCGAGCTCCTGCCGACGCGCACGGACGCGAACTGGGCGGCGGTCACCGACTTCGATCTCGAGGTCGCGCGGGGGCTCGCGATCCCGAGCTTCGAAACGCGCGACGCGCTCGAGGAGCTGAGCAACGGCCTCTCGATCGGGCTGATCGCGTGGCCCGTGCTCTTGGACTCGATCGTCTACGCGGGCCTCGGCGAGGGCGCGTGGGACGTGGCGTGGCAGCTCTCGCTGATCGGGCTCGAGGTGCTCTCGCTCAACCACGCGCTGACCGTGCTCGTGCGCCTGCTCGCGCGGCGCGAGCGGCCGCTGGGCCGCTTCTGCCGTGAGGACCCGACCTACGACGATCCGATCTGCCACGATCAGCCGCCCGCCGAGAGCTTCTGGAGCCCGCAGGTCTCGAACGCGTTCGCGAGCGCGGCGCTCGTCTGCATGTACCACGACGCGCTCGACCTCTTCGGTGAGGCGTGGTCCGACGGGATCGCGTGCGGCACCGCGGTCGCCGCGGCGGCGACGACGGGGCTCCTGCGCATCGTGAGCGATCAGCACTGGGTGACCGACGTGCTGAGCGGCGCGGTCGTCGGCACCGCGGTCGGGATCCTCGTCCCGTGGATCCTCCACTTCCAAGGGGGCGCGCGCCCGCCGCTGACCGGGCACGAGGCGCCGACGATCACCGTCCTGCCGATGATCGGCGGCGACGATGGCACCCTGGGCGTCAGCGTGATGGGGCTCCTGTGATCGAGGCGTGGCGCGTCGAAGGGGGCTTCGGCCTCGAGAAGCTGAGCCGGGGGGAGCGAGACCCCGGCGAGCCCGGCCCGGGCGAGGCGCGCGTGCGCCTCCGCGCCTGGAGCATCAACTACCGCGATCTCTTGATCGTGACGGGAGCCTACAACCCGAAACAGAAGTTGCCCCTGGTGCCCCTGTCGGACGCGGTCGGGATCGTCGAGGCGATCGGTCCCGGCGTGAGCCGCGTCGCGGTCGGCGACCGGGTGTGCCCCGCGTTCGCGCAGGCCTGGATCGACGGGCCGGTCGGCGCGGCCGAGCTGCGCTCGACGCTCGGGAGCCCGGGCGACGGCGTGGCGCTGAGGGCGCGGTGCTTCTCGGCCGAGGGCCTCGTCCGCGCGCCCGCGCACCTCTCGGATCGCGAGGCGGCGACGCTCCCGTGCGCGGCGCTCACCGCGTGGAACGCGCTCTACGAGACCGGCCGCCTGCAGCCTGGACAGACCGTGCTCGTGCAGGGCACGGGCGGGGTGTCGAGCTTCGCGCTCCAGCTCGCGGTGCTCGGCGGCGCGCGCGTGATCGCGACCTCGCGCTCGCGCGACAAGCTCGACGGCGCGCGCGCGCTCGGCGCGTGGGAGACCATCGACTACCGCGCCGAGCCCGAGTGGGGCCGCGTCGCGAAGGACCTCACGGGCGGCGTGGGCGTCGATCACGTGATCGAGGTCGGCGGCGCGGGCACCATCGAGCAGTCGCTCCGCTGCGTGCGCCCGGGCGGCACCATCAGCGTGATCGGCAACCTCGCCGGCTCGACGGGGAGCTTCGCGCTCACGCGCCTCTTGATGAACGGGATCCGCATGCAGGGCGTGTTCGTCGGCTCGCGCGGGATGTTCGAGCGGATGAACGCGGCGATCGAGGCGCACGCGCTGCGGCCCGCGCTCGACGACGAAGCGTTCGCCTTCGAGGATCTCCCGGCCGCGCTCGCGCGGATGGAGGCGGGCGCGCACCAGGGCAAGATCACCCTCGCCGAGGAGGCCTGACGTGGTGTGGATCCGGATCGAGTCGCTGAGCCGAGGAGAGCCCATCGAGGGCGGCGTGAGCCTCGAGCGCGAGTGCGGCGCGTGCGGCGAGGTCGCGCGCTTCGAGGAGCGCCGCGGGTCGAGCAGCTACCGGCGCTACCTCCTCGACGGCGTCGACGTCGAGGCGCACCGCGTGATGGCGTGCGGGGAGTGCGGCGCGCTCTTCGCGACCGACGAGCTCGGGCGTCCGTCCGAGCACGCCGCGAGCGGCTGGCGCGCGGTGCTCTCGCAGGTCGGCGACGTCGTCGGCAAGGCGGGGGGCGCGCTCGGTCCCGCGGCGCAGAAGGCCGGCGAGGCCATCGGGCCCGCGTGGGAGCGGGCGAGCGAGAACGCGCGCGATCTCTTCGAGGAGGCCAAGGAGGGGATCGGGCCGCTCGCGAAGAAGGCGGGCGAGAGCGTGAGCGACGCGCTCCGGCGGCTGCGCGCCTCGATGGGGGACGAGGGCGAGGACGAGGAGGAGGAGCGCGAGGAGGACGAGCGGCCGGAGTCGGAGCGCGAGACCGATCCCGAGAAGGCGGCGGTGTTGAGGAGGTTCGAGGCGCTCGAGCGGAAGATGAAGGCCCGCAAGAAGGATTGACGCGAGCGGGAGCGCGAGCACGAGCACGAGCACGAGCACGAGCACGAGCACGAGGGGGGCCGGCTCCTGACACGGGGAAGCGCTCCCTCCCCCGCGACCGGCTGGCGAGCTGCAGGATCGCGATCGCCACGAAAGCGCCTCGATCGGCTGGGTACGCGAGAGGACGACACCCCGCTCGCGCCGAGCTTCGCGGTTGCGTGCGGCCACCTCCGGCGGCACGCGCTCGAGTGCGTCGGGCGTCAGCCCGAGGCCGAGGGGGAGTTGCTCGCCCGGGTCCTGTCCCGCGGTCTCGACACCGTGGAGCGAGAGCTCGCCTCGTTTGGTGCGCTGCTGGTCTGTCCCCAATCGCTCGCTGGTGTGAAGCAGACGTTGGCCGAGGTCGCCGAGCGCGAACGGCGGCGGGGGTGAGCGCCGCGGCGCGCGCACGCTCACTCGTCGAGGGCGACCGAGGACAGCCCGTAGGGGCCGTTGCTCATGTAGAGCGTGCCGTCCTGCTCCGACACGCTCGAGCTCCAGCCGTGGTTGCGCACGAAGCGCCGGAAGGTCACGCCGCCGTCCGCCTCGAGGTCGAACAGGCCGAGCCCGCCGTCGTAGCCGCCGCGGATCGCGAGCGTGTGCTCGGTGAGGGCGGCCACGCCCCAGCTCGAGTCGCCGATCCGGGTCCGGTGCGTGACGCGCAGCGCGCGGACGTCGGAGAGATCGACGCTCTCCACCGTCGCCGTCGCGCGGTAGTCGATGCTCGAGTAGTCGACCCGGAGTGCGTAGCCGCGGCTCCCGCGCACCGCGAGCGAGGGCATCCAGCCGCGGCCGAGCTCGAGCACGGAGCGCCGCGTCGCGCGCGCGCCGTCGATCGTCACGCCGGTGAGGACGTTCCGCATCTCGCCCTCGCTCGTCCACTGCTGGTCGAGCGTGACGAGCGCGTCGCCGCGCACGTCGAGCACCACGCCGGGCACGTTGATCGCGCTGACGATGCTCGGCGCGCCGTCCTCGGCGAGCGACCAGCGCTCGTAGAACCAGCGGATCCACGTGCGTCCGTCCGCGTCGACCCGCGAGGGGAGCGCGTGCGAGAGGACGAGCTCCCCGCCCTCTGCGAAGGGCTGCTCGATGGTGCCCTCGCCGAGCGGGTAGGGGCCGTGCACCGCCGGCGTCGCGCCGAGCTCGATCACGACGAGGTCGTTCTCGTAGCGCGACCCGTAGGCGCCGCGGTAGCCGTAGCCGTCGTCGTAGATCGTCGGCTCGATGCCGGCCTCGCGGCACGCGCGCTCGCCGCTGCACGAGATGCTCGTCGTGCGGATCATCCCGTAGCGGCCGCCGCCGAGGTCGAGGAGCGGCGCGCCGCCGGCCTCGGTGCCGTAGGGGGCGCCGTAGCTCGTGCGCCACGAGTCCCAGCGCGAGACGTAGCCGTCCTCGCGGTAGCCGTCGTCCGTCGGGCTGCGCGGCAGCGCGAGGTCGGCGGCGATCCGCGGGGCGGCGGGATCGCGCGCGTCGACCACCGTCACGCCGGGGCCGGGGTCGTCGGTCGAGTCGTACCAGTAGCCGTACATGCTCGCGCGGATCGCGAGGACCTGGCCGCCGACGAGGGCGAGCCGATCCGCGCCGCGCGGGATCACGACGCGCCCGAGCTCGGCGGTCTCGTCCGGCGCGTCGAGCGGGCTCGCGCGCAGGACCGTGTCGCCGCTCCCGTCGCCGTACCAGCCCCACGAGATCCCGGGCTGGACGAGCTCGAAGCCGGCGCGCGGCGTGCGCACGTAGTCGGTGATGCTCCGCGCGAGCTCGACCGTGCTCCCTGCCACGGGGCGCGCGCGGTCGCGGATGTCGACCACCTGCAAGGCGGCTTGCGACAGCGCATAGACACGATCCTCGTGCAGGAACCCGCGCTCGACGCTCGCGGGCGCCTCGACGGTCCCGCGCCGCGTGAGCGAGCTGCGGCCGATCTCCACGATCGAGAGCGCGTGGTGGTAGTCGTCCCAGGCTCCCGTCGAGCCGTAGCCCGAGTACGGGAAGAGCGCGATGCCCTCGCTCCAGTCGACGGTCCACGCCTTGCGCTCCCACGTCGCGGCCGACCACGACCACTCCGCGTCGACGTTCTCGCGCGCGAGGAGCGCGGGGTGGGCCGGATCGCTCACGTCGAAGAGGGTGAGCGAGGTGCGGCGCTCCCCGTCGCTGTCGTCGACGCCGAGGCCGACGAGGCGGTCGCCGTTGGCCGCGATGCGCTCGACCCAGCCGGGCATCTCGAGGATCCCCGCGATGTACGGCGCGGTCGGGTCCGAGAGATCGACGACCTCGAGGGGGTCGATCGTCATGTAGTGGATCATGTAGAGGCGGTCGTCGTCGAAGGTCGTGCCGAAGACGCCCCCCGCGTACTCGTAGTCGAGCTCACCGAGGAGCGGCAGCGTGTCCGGCAGCGTCGCGTCGAAGATGCGGACGTGCGTGGTGATCCCGTCCGAGTCGCGCGTGAGCAAGCGGAGCTGACCGTTGCGCACGTCGAGCGCCGAGTCGTCCTGGACCGAGCCCTCGAGGCGGAGCGTCCCGCGCGCGGCCAGGCGGCCGCTCGGGTCCGAGATGTCGACGTAGCGCACCTCGGTGTGCGCCTCCCACGTCCTCTCGTCGTAGAGGGTGCCGGCGATCACGAACGCGTCGCTCGTCGCGTGCACGAACCAGCCCAGGCCCTCGAGCTCCATGCGCTGCACCTCGGTGATGCGCGTCGGGTCGGCGATGTCGATCGAGGTCAAGAGGGTGAGGTCCTCGGTCTCGCTCTCGCGCACGCCGTCGTGGCCCCACCACGCGTAGCGGTTCGCGACCGCGTAGATCACGTCGCCGACGAGGCGCGTGTCCGCGACGTAGCCGTCGAGGAGCACGTCGCCGAGCTCGGTCGGGTCCGCCGGATCCGAGAGATCGATCGCGACGATCCGGCTGCCCCAGTAGGGGCTCAGGCCGGCCTCGTCGAACGCGCGCTCGTCGTACCAGTAGGTGAAGTAGTCGCTGAGGATCGCGTACGCGCGATCGCCGCGGACGTACATCTCGACGGGGTGCCCGACGAGCGGCATGCGGCCGAGCTCGCGCGGGTGATCGGGATCGCTGACGTCGAAGACGTAGAGGCCGCGGTAGCTGTTGAGGACGTAGAGGCGGTCGCCGACGATGCGATAGAGGTCGGCCTCCTCAACCGTGCGGCTCTCCGCGCCGTCGTCGGCGCGCGCGCCCGCGTCGGAGGCCGCCGCGCCTGCGTCGGCGCCGCCCGCGCTCGGCGGGCTCGTCCCCGCGAAGCCCGCGGACTCGAAGCTCGTGTCGTCGTAGGACGGAGGCACCCGTTCGGTGCACGCGGCGAGGCCGAGGGCGAGGAGCAGCGGGAGAAGCGAGCGAAGCCGATGGAGGTGTCCCATGCCCCGACGCCTGGCAAGCCTCGGGCCGGCCGGGAATTCGACGCGACGCGCGATCCTCGTGTGCCCGGATGTGCCGCGCGCAAGTAGAGTGGTCGCGTGCGCCGCGCCGTCTCGCTCCTCGTCGACGGCGTGACGCTGCGCGGCGCGACCTCGACGATCCTGACCAACGATCGCGGCTGGGAGGGCGCGCTCGTCGAGGGCCCGTGGATCGTCGAGGAGGGCGGCTCCTTCTACCTGTTCTACAGCGGCAACGCGTACGCGAGCGCGTCGTACGCCGCCGGCGAGGCGCGCGCGAGCTCGCCGCTCGGGCCCTACGAGAAGGCGGCCGCGCCGATCCTCGGGAGCAACCGGCGTGGGGCGGCCCGGGCCACGGCTCGATCGTGCGCGGCCCGCGCGGCGAGTGGGTCCACGTCTACCACGCGTGGCGCGGCGATCGGATCGGCGAGGCGCCGGGGCGGCTCGTGCTCGTCGATCGCATCCAGTGGGCCGACGGCTGGCCGCGCATGCTCGGCGCGCCGTCGTCCCGATCGCAGCCGCCGCCGTAGCGGATGGATCTCCTTTGATTGATTGAGATCGGATCTTGGTTTGAGGGCGGCTCCGGAGCCCGCTGCGCGGTCTCCTACGCCGGCTGCGCGAGCCCGCTGCGCGGTCTCGCTGCGCGCGCGCCCCTTCGGTCTCGTCGCGTCCGCTCAGCACGAGGGGTACGTCACGCCGCCGTAGCGTTCCAAGCAACCTGAGATGCACGCACACATCAACTGAAGACCGGAGTAACGAAGCTAGGAAGGTGCTCTTGCCAGTGGAGAGTGCGCCGGCAGCTACTCGCCGTGATCGCCCGACGGCTCCTCCGCCTCGTCGTCCTCGTCGAAGGTGTCGAGCACGGAGGGCTCCTCCTCGATCGTGTCGGTCATCTCCGCGTCGCGCGCCTTGCGCGCCGGGGCCTCGCCGGCCGCGGGCGGCAGCTCGTCGGCGGTGTCGCGCAGGTCCTGCCCCTCGAGCTTCCCCTCGAGCTTCTTCACGAGCGCCAGCAGCGCGTCGACCGTCGCGCGCTCGGCGGGCTTCTTCCTCAGCCCCGCCTCGATCAGCGCGTCGAGCCCCTCCGGGAGGTACGGCCGGAGCTCGCTCGGGCGCGGCGGCTCCGCGTGCGCGATCGCCGCGAGCTGCTCGATCACGCTGCCCCCCGCGAACGGCAGCTCGCCCACGACCATCTCGTAGAGCACCACGGTGGCCGCCCACGCGTCGCAGCGCGCGTCCACCTCCGCGCCGATGCTCTGCTCGGGCGCGAAGTAGGAGGGCGTGCCGATGAGATCCCCGCGCTGCGTGATCACCCCGCTCCCCGCGTCGTCGAGCACGCGCGCGACGCCGAAGTCGACGAGCTTCACGCGGTCGCGCTTCACGAGCACGACGTTGTCGGGCTTCACGTCGCGGTGCACCACCTCGGCGGCGTGCGCGGCCGCGAGGCCCGAGAGGACCTGCTTGAACACGCCGAGCGCGTCCGCGAGGGGCAGCCGGCGCTCGCGCTCGAGCCGCCGCGAGAGCGGCTCGCCGCCGAGCAGCTCCATCACCATGAACGGCAGGCCCTCCGCGGTGAGCCCCACGTCCCAGATCTGCACCACGTTCGGGTGATCCACGCGGCCCGTCGCCTGCGCCTCGCGGATGAAGCGGTCCCGCACCCGCGCCGAGCGCGCGAGGTCGCCGAGCAGCACCTTGAGCGCGACCTGCCGGCCGATCTTCTGGTGCTGCGCGCGGTACACGCGCCCCATCGAGCCGCGGCCGAGCTCCTCGACCACCTCGTACTTGCCGTCGAGCACCGTGCCGACGAGGCCGATGTCGTCGACGGCGCGGCGGTTGGTCTCGGTGTCGTAGAGCGCCAAGCCCGTGATGGGGCACTCCGTCAGCCCGACCTCGTGCGGCAGCTGGCAGTGCGGGCAGCGTCGGAAGTGGACCCCCACCGCCCTCACTCTACGCTGCTCGGCGGGACGCGGTCACCCAGCGCGAACACCCGGATCGCGTTCTCTCGGTAGAGATCCGCGAGCACGTCGCGCGGCAGATCGATCCCGTCGATCGTCCAGTCGCCCTGGATGGGGGTGGGGTGCGGGAAATCCCGATCCGCGGTCTCGAAGTAGCGCCAGTGCGCCTCGTAGAAGACGGGGATCCGCGCGGGCGGGTCGGGCTCCGCGCCCGCGGAGCCGAGCACCCAGCTCCCCTCGCGGCCCAGCTGCACGTCGGTGCCGAAGAGGATCCGCCGGCGGAACCGCACGAAGAGCGCGCGCATCCGCGCCGCGTCGTGACGGCCGATCTCGGGGACGCGGGCGCCGGTCTCGACGTAGAGGTTGTCGTAGCGGGCGAGCATCGCGCCGACCCGCGCGGGCTCCTCGGGCGCGTTGCCGAAGTGCGCGCCGACGAACGTCGTCCGCGGGTGCCGCGCGACGCGCGCCTCGTACTCGGCGAAGATCTCCTCCCAGCTCGGCCAGTCGCCGCCGTGGAACGACCAGCTCGGGTGGGCCGCGAGCTCCGCGTGGCGCTCGTTCTCCTCGTCGTCGGGACGGAAGAAGGCTTGCGGATCTCCCGTGTGGATGAGCACGGGGAGCCCGAGCTCGCCGGCCACCTCGAACACGACGTCGAGGCGGGGATCGTCGGCGCGCAGGCGCGCCCCGTCCGCGGTCCGGATCCCGAGGCCGAGGCCCTTGAAGATCTTGAGCCCGATCCCGCCGCGCGCGCGGCAGCGCTCCAGCGCGTCGCGGGCGTGCTCGGCGAACCCGGGGGCCTCGACCCGCTCGAGGTCGACGTGGCAGTACGGTAGCAAACCGTCTTGCGCCTCACCGCCGCTCGCGTTGAGCGCGAGCACCACGCCGTGGCGCGCGAACACCGCGCGGGCCTCGGCCGCGCGCGAGGGCGGCACGTGGACGTGGACGTCGATCTTCTCGATCGGGGCGTACGCGCTCGCGGGCCGCGAGGGACGCGGCGCCGGCTCGCGCGGCCAGAGCGCGAAGGCCAGCGCGCCGAGCCCGAGGACGACGGCCGCGCCGAACGCGACGCGCCGAGCGCGCGAGCTCACGGCCCGCAGAGGTTCCCGGACGGCACCGCGTCGGTCGCGATCACCTCGTCGATGAACCCCGCGTCGTCGCCCGAGGAGAGCGAGCCGTCCTTGAGGTAGCGCCACTCGAGCACGTGCGTGCCCGCGCCGACCGCGTAGCTCTGCCGCGTCCACGTCGTGAGCGAGCCGGCCCAGCGGTCCTGGCGCACTCCGTCGACGTAGAACTCGAGGTAGTCGTAGCTCGACTCGCTCGAGACGCGGCGCCAGAAGCTCACCGCGCCGGCCGCGCCGTACGTCGCGGTGTACGAGAGGCTCGTCGTCTGCGAGTCCGAGATCGCGCCGCTCCGCGCGGAGTACGTCCCGCTCTGCGCCTGCGCGTTCGTGACCGTCCAGCTCGCGCTCCCCGTGCTGGTCCAGCCCGCGGGGAGGCTCCCGCCTTCGAAGCCCTCCGAGGGCGGCGCGACCGTGATCACGACGTCGTCGATCCACACGCGGTCGTCGCCCGAGACCGACGAGCCGTCCTTGGCGTAGCGCCACTCCACGGTGTGCGCGCCGGGCGCGAGGATCTGCGAGACGCGCGTCCACGCGGTCGTGCCGCTCCACTGGCCCTGCTGCACGCCGTCGACGAAGACGCGGAGGTAGTCGTAGCCGCTCTCGCTGCTCGTCATGAGCCAGAACGAGGCCTCGACGGTGACGGGGTACGAGAACGTCGCGGTCAGCGAGCTCGTCGCCGAGTGGCCGATCGCGCCGCTGTGCGCGGCCATCGCGCCGCCGTGCGCGCGGCTCGCGTCGACGACCCAGCCCGCCGCGCCGCCGACCGTCCAGCTCGCGGGGAGCCCGGCCTCGAGGTCGTGCGTGACCGTGGCGGTGCCGCTCCCGCAGACGCCCGCCGCGCACCACGTGCCGCCGCCCGTGCTGCAGCCCGCGCAGTCCGGCGCGCTCGCCGGCGTGCACGCGCCCGCGCGGCACGCGCTCGCGGTGCAGTCGCTCGGGTCCGTGTCGCACGAGGTCCCGTCGGCGATCGGCTGCGCGACGCACGCGTCGGTCGCCGGGTCGCACGCGCCGGTGGCGCAGGTCCCGTCGAGCGCCGAGCAGTCGACCGGCGCGCCGGTGCACGCGCCGAGCACGCACTGCGCGTCGGTGCACGGCACGCCGTCGTCGCACGCGGTCCCGTCGGTGAGCGCCTGCGGGACGCAGTCGCCGGTGAGCCCGTCGCAGATCCCGATCGTGCAGGGCCCGCTGAGGTGGCTGCAGTCGACGCCCGCGCAGCGCGGGCCGGCGTCGCTCCCCGCGTCGTGGCCCGCGTCGCCGGGCTCGGCGCCGCCGTCGGGGAGCATCGGGTCGCCGGCGTCGAAGCCGCCCGTCCCCGTGTCGGCGGGATCGCCCGCGTCGGTGCCGACCGGGATCGCGGCGTCCCGGTCGACGCCGCCGCCCTGGGCGCACGCGGCGAGGAGGAAGGCGGCGAGGGGGACGCGGCGTCGGAGCATCGCGCGAACTGTCCTCCTCGGGGGCCGCGCTGTCGAGCGGCGCGCCGGGCCGCCGGCTTGACGATCCCCGGATCTCGTGCGGAATTGGGGGCCTTTCGATGAGCCGCGCCGCCGCCGAGGTCCTCCCGCAGCCGTCCGTCGACGACGCGGCGCTCGATCGCACCGCCGCGGTCGCCGCCCCGCGCTGGCTCGCGCTCGACGGCTTCCGGTTCGTCGCGGTCCTCATGATGGTGCAGGGCCACGTCTTCAGCTCGCTCCTCGACGACGCGACCAAGGCCGAGCCCTGGTACCCGCACCACTCCGCGTTCCACGGGTTCACCGCGCCGATGTTCCTCTTCGGCGCGGGCCTCGCGTTCGGCTACACGACGTTCCGCCGCTGGGACGCGCACACCGCGGGCGGCGCCGCCGCGCTCAAGCGCTACACGCGCTACGCGTGGCTGCTCGCCCTCGGCTACGGCCTGCAGCTCCCCACGCTGTCGCTCCGCGGCCTCCTCGCGATCGAGGACCCGGAGCAGCTCGGCGCGCTCTTCTCGGTGAACGTGCTCCAGCACATCGGCGTGAGCCTCGCGCTCGTGCAGCTCCTCGTCGGGCTCGTGAAGCGGCAGCGCGTGGTGATCGCCGTCCTCGCGGTCGCGACCGCGGGGTGCGCGCTCGGGGCGCCGTGGATCTGGGCGATCGACGTGAGCGGCCTGCCGATCGCGCTCCAGGGCTACGTGAACCACGCCGGCCACAGCTGGTTCCCGCTGGTCCCCTGGGCGGGCTTCACGTACGCGGGGATCCTCCTCGCGTGGATCCTCGGGCGCCGCGAGTCGGACCGCTCGATCAGCGCGCGGATCGCGTCGCCGTTCCTCGCGCTCTCGCTCGTGCTCATGCTCGTGCCGGTGGTGATCGATCGGTTCGGCCCGTTCCCCTGGCCGCCGCACAACTTCTGGAAGACGAACCCGCTCTTCTTCTCGTGGCGGCTGGGCAACGTCCTGTTCGTGCTCTCGCTCCTCTGCTTCGCGGAGCGCATCGCGCGCGCGCGCGGCTGGCTCGACCCGATCGACGGCAGCCGCGTTGCGCAAGTCGTGTTGCCCTGGGTGAAGCTCCTCGCGGCCGAGAGCCTCGTCGTCTACGTCGCGCACCTCCTGCTCCTCCACGGCTCGGTGCTCGCGCCCGGCCTCACGCAGAGCGGCGCGGTGCAGTCGCACGGGCAGGGGATCGTCGTCGCGACGATCGTCACGCTCGCGATCCTCGCGCTGATGGTCGTGGTCGCGAAGGCGTGGGCGGAGCTGCGGCGGCAAGGCCGCGTCTACACGGGGGTGCAGCTCGCGATCGTGGGCGGGGTCCTCCTGCTCGCGCTCACGCGCTGACCCCCGGGACCCGCGGGGACCCCAGGGGGGGACCCCAGGGGACGCGATGTTGACAGTTGCCACTCCGCGCGCCGCGGGGGGGGACAAGGGCACAAAGCCGCCCCCCGCGGGGGGGGGGCCGG
>JAYRVK010000151.1:0-2598 GCA_041918555.1 Sandaracinaceae bacterium | reverse complement strand
CGGCGGCGAGGCGGCCGACGCTCCGCTGCTCTCCGGGCTCGGGCGCCGCGCGGGCGCGTTGGTCGTCGGCGTGGTGCGCAGCACCGACGCCGGCGCCGAGCTCGTCGTGCTCGACGTGCGCCACGGCGCGTTCTACGAGGGCGCCCTCCCCCTGGACGAGGCGACCGAGCCGCCCCAGATCGCGCGGTTCCTCCAGCGCCGCGCCCGCGCCGCCGTGCAGGTGGAGGCGATCGCGCCGGAGACCGTCGCGGAGCAGGCTGCGCCGCCCGCCCCGCCCGCGGAGCGCGAGGAGGAAGAGGACGAGCCCGACTTCTTCGAGCAGTACTGGCCGTACATGGTCGCGGCGCTGCTCCTCGGCGGCATGATCGCGGCGATCATCGCCGCGCAGGCCGCTGAACAGCCGAGCGTGCCGGTGCTACGATTCGTTCCGGGAGGCAGTTGAGCGCGCTCCTTCGTCGGTTCCTCGTCCTCGCCTCCCTCGCGGTGGCGTGGGCGGGATCCGCGCACGCGCAGGATCGCCCCGGCGACGTGGCCGAGGTGGCCCCCGACGTCGAGCTCCCGGCCGCGCCCGACGGCTTCCAGGCCGAGGTGATCGGCGAGGTGCGCTGGGAGTATCCCAGCCAGGCGAGCGACGTGGCCGAGCGGCTCCAGGCGATCCACCGCGCCGAGTGGCCGCGCCTCACCGCCGAGCTCGGCGGTCGGATCGACGACGCGCTCGTGATCCGCATCGGGCGCAACCACGCCGAGATGAGCGCGCTCGCGCCGGCGCGGGCGCCCCCGCCCGACTACGCGTCGGGCGTCGCCTACCCGCACCGCGGCCTCGTCCTGCTCGCCCTCACCGAGCCGGCGACCAACGAGCAGACGGACGCCGACGCGGTGCTCGTCCACGAGCTGTCGCACGTCGCGTTGCACCGCGCCGTGGGCGGCAACGAGATCCCGCGCTGGTTCACGGAGGGCGTGGCGATCCACCAGGCGCGCGAGAAGAGCTTCGAACGCGTCCGCACGCTCTGGGGCGCGACGGTGGGCGGGCGTCTGATGGGCTTCGACCAGCTCGCGCGCGACTTCCCGCGCACGTCGAGCGGCGTCAGCCTCGCCTACGCGCAGAGCGCCGACTTCGTCGACTGGCTGCGCGGTCGCGAGAACGGGGCGGCGAAGCTCCACGACGTCATCCGTCGCGTACGCGAGGGGCAGTCGTTCACGACGGCCCTCGAGCGCACGTACACCGCGTCGATGACCCGGCTCGAGATCGACTGGCACGACGACCTCGGCGAGCGCTTCCGCGCGCTGCCGTTGCTCTTCGGGAGCGGCGCGCTGTGGGTGTTCGCGGCGCTCCTCATCGTCGTGGCGTACGCACGCAAGCGAAAGAAGGACCGCACGAAGCTCGAGGAGTGGGCCGAGGAGGAGCGCGCGGCCATCGCGGCCGAGCGGGCGCTCGTCGCGGTGCAGGGCGCGAGCACGAAGACCAAGGCCGGCCCGAGCCCGAGCGAGCCCGACAACGACGAGCTCGAGGTGCTGTACGTGGTGCCGCCCGAGCCGGGGCGGCAGGCGGGCGTGCCGACGATCGTGCACGAGGGGCGCGCCCACACCCTGCATTGAGCTCGCGTGCATCGCTGCGCTCGCTCAGTTCGGCTACGCTTGCTCTCGTGCGCGCGCACCGAGTCCTGCCCTTCTTCGTCGCCCTCGGGCTCGCGGGGTGCGGCGCGCGCACGAGCCTCAAGGAGCCTCCGCGCGAGATCACGTCGTCGCCGGACGCGGGGCGCCTCGACGCGGGGCGGCCGGACGCGGGCGGACCTCCGGACGCGGGCGGCGTCGACGCGGCGATCTGCGGGGGGCCCTGCCGCGACGAGGTCTTCTGCAACGGCGAGGAGAGCTGCGACCCGTTCACCGCATCGTGCGTGCCGGGGCCCCCGCCCGACTGCGACGACCGCGACGAGTGCACGATCGACTCGTGCGAGGCGCGGCGCGACGAGTGTCGCCACGTCCCCGAGGAGCGCGACGAGGACGGCGACGGCGTCGGCGCGTGCGAGGGCGACTGCGACGATCGCGATCCGCTGCGCTCGCCTCGGGCCGACGAGACCTGCGACATGATCGACAACGACTGCGACGGGAGCACTGACGAAGGCGTGCTCTCGGAGTGCGGCGACTGCCGGCCGGGCTGCAACCGCGTCACGATCCCCGACCGCGGCGGCTGGGACACGAGCGACTCCGCCGGCGTCGACGTCGATCCGATGGGGCGGCTGCGGTTGAGCGAGTCCCGCACCGAGACGTACTTCGCGTGGATCGCCAACACGCTGTTCGGGACCATCACGAAGCTCGACACCCGCGACGGAAGCCAGGCCGCCGAGTACGACGGCGTGCTGCTCGACGGAACGAACGACGCGCGACCGCCCGGCGAGCGCTGCCGCACCGACGAGGCCGGAGGCAACTGTCCCTCGCGCACCGCGGTCGATCTGCGCGGCGCGGTCTACGTCGCGAACCGCGCCTTCTTCAACCAGGGCACCGTGACGAAGATCGCGGGCCTCGAGGCCGACTGCGTCGATCGCAACGGCAACGGGGTGATCGACACGAGCCGTGATCGCGACGGCGACGGCGTCATCG
>JAYRVK010000150.1:0-1895 GCA_041918555.1 Sandaracinaceae bacterium | reverse complement strand
CCGCGACGCGGGACGAGGTCGCCGACGGGTTCCTCGAGAGCAAGCTCGTCGCGATCCGCTCGCGCGACGGCCACGCGATCCGCCTCTCCTACGACCAGCACGGCGAGCTGTACCGCGTCCTCGACTCGGCGGGTCGCGAGCTCTTCTTCGAGCACGAGCACGGCCGCCTCGCCGAGGTGCGCCTCCCCGCCCCGGACGGCCGCGGCCACGAGCGCGCCTGGCGCTACGAGTACGACGAGCACGGGGACTTGCGCCGGGCGTTCAACGCGCTGAACGACCGCTGGACGTACGACTACGTGGGTCACCTGATGGTGCGCGAGTGCGACCCGTCGATGCTGTCGTTCTACTTCGAGTACGACGGGCTCGAAGCGGACGCGTACTGCACGCGCACGTGGGGCCACGGCGGGATCCACGACACGCTGCTCGACTACGACAAGAAGAACCGCCGGACGCTCGTCACCGGGACCTCGCCCGACGAGAAGACGCTCTACGCGATGAGCCCGGCGCTGCTCGTCACCTCGATCGAGCAGACCGCGTACCGCAAGGAGACGTTCGAGCACGACGAGCACGGCCACCTCGCGCGCCACGTCGACCGCCGCGGCGGGGAGTGGCGGATCGAGCGCGATCCGAGGGGCAACGTGACGTGCGTGACGCGGCCGGACGGCGCGACGCTCCGCTACGAGTACGGCGCGTTCGACGACCGGCCGGTCCGCGTGGTGGATGCGAACGGGTCCGAGTGGCGGACGCGCTACGACGAGCATGGGCGCGCGGTGGAGGAGCACGACCCCGAGGGCGGCCTCACGCGCAGCTTCTACAAGGAAGGCCTGCTGACGAGGATCGAGCACCGCGGCGGCCTGGTGAGCAAGCTCGAGTACGACCACCACGCGAACCTCGTCTGCCTGCGCACGGGCCACCACGACCGGCAGCGCGTCCGGCGCTGGTCCTACGACGCGCGCGGCCGCGTCGTCTCGACGGTCGGCCTTCGCGGTGAGGTCACCACGCGCACGCTCGACGAGGTGGGTCGCGTCGTTCGCGAGAAGACGCCGGACGGGGACGAGTGGGAGTACGGGTACGACCGTGCGGACAACCTGGTGGAGCGTGTGAACCACCACTCGCGCACGCGGTACGAGTACGACGGCTACCACCACCTCTCTGCGGTGGTGTACGAGGACGCCCGGGTCGCGATCGAGCGGGATCTGGAAGGCCGTTTGATCGGCGTCGTGAACGAGAAGGGGGAGCGCTTCGAGTACCGGCGGGATCCGTTCGGGCGCGTGGTCGCGGAGGTCGGCTACGACGGCGTGGAGAAGAAGTTCTTGTACGACCCCGCGGGCCAGGTCACGGAGGTCCGACGGCAGCGCACGCGAGAGGACGCGCGCACCGTGCTGCACTCGCGGATCGAGCACGACATCCTCGGCCGCGTCACGCAAGTCACGTACGGGGACGGCGCGTGGGAGCGCTTCGAGTACCGCGCGGACGGCGCCTTGATGTCCGCCGAGAACCAGGACGTCGCGGTCCGCTTCGAGCGGGACGCGCTGGGCCGCGTCACCCGCGAGACGAGCGAAGGCGAAGCGATCGAAGGCGGCTCGATCGAGAGCGGCTACCGCCCCGACGACGAGCGGGTGCGGATCCGGACGAGCCTGGGGCATCGCCTGCAGATCCGGCGCAACGAGCACGGCGAGCCGATCGAGCTCGAAGCGGGCACGGGTCACACGCCGTGGCTGCTCCAGCTCGAGCGGGACGACGCGGGCGCGGAGGCGCTGCGGCGGCTCCCCGGCGGGCTCACCCAAGGCTGGCTCTACGAGCCCGACGGTCTGCCGAAGAAGCGGACGATCGCGGACGCGGAAGCGCGGACGGTGCGCGAGACGGAGTACGGCTGGGACTACGACAGCCAGCTT
>JAYRVK010000149.1:0-10196 GCA_041918555.1 Sandaracinaceae bacterium | reverse complement strand
CGGATCGTCGCTGCCTTCCAGCCGCGCGGCTCCGACGCGCGGCCCTCCACGTCCGTCTCCTCGTCGCTCGGCGGCGCGGGATCCCCGCCGCCCGCCGTCGGGTTGGCCACGGTCGCCGCGTCGCGGTCGATCGCCGCGGCCGCGACCTTGGGCGGCGTGCCGGCGAGGCTCGGCCGCACGTGATCGAGCGCCTCGCGCAGCGCGTTCGCCATCTCGCGCGAGGTCTTGAAGCGATCGTCCGGCTTCTTCGCGAGCGAGCGCGCGACCACGTCCGCGATCGTCCCGCTCAGGTCGGGCCGCGTGTCGGTGAGCATCGGCGCCTCGACGAGCAGGATCCGGCCGCGCAGCGCGATCGGCGTGTCTGCGTGGAACGGGAGCTCACCGGTCAGCGATCGGAAGAGGCTCACCCCGACCGAGTAGATGTCCGCGCGGTGATCGAGCGAGTCCCCCGTGATGCGCTCGGGCGACATATACGCGGGCGTGCCCATCGCGATCCCGGTCGCGGTGAGGCGCTTGCTCTTGGCCTCCTCCATCAGGTACGCGAGCCCGAAGTCGAGGAGCTTCACGAGCTCGGTCCCGTCGGCGAGCGTCGAGACGAAGACGTTCGAGGGCTTCACGTCGCGGTGGAGCACCCCTGCTTCGTGCGCCGCGGTCAGCGCGTCGAGGAGCTGGAGGTGGATCCGCACCGCGCGCTCGACGGAGAGCGGGCCCTCACGCCCGAGGATGTCGTCGAGGGTCTCGCCCTGGAGCTGCTCCATCACGAGGAACGCGCCGCCGTCGTCGGTGCGCCCCATGTCCATCACGCGGACGATGTTCGGGTGCCCGAGCTTCGCGGTCGCGCGCGCCTCGCGCTCGAAGCGCTCGACCGCGTTGTTGGCCTGGTCCTCGTGCGGCCGCAGCACCTTCACCGCGACCGTGTTGGAGAGCACGGTGTCGGTCGCCGAGTACACGACGCCCATGCCGCCAGAGCCGAGCTCGCTCCCGAGCTCGTAGCGTCCGATGCGGCGCGTTGGGATCCCGGTCTTCTCCTCGAGGGCGGCGATGGTCGAACTTTAGCAGCGCTGATGCGAGGATGGGGGCATGACCGAGGACCATGCCCTCTGGGAAGCGATCGGGAATCTCCACCGGACCCGCCGGGACCTCATCCTCTCGCTCGTCGACGTGGTGCGCACCGAGGGCGAGCACGCGTGCTCGTTCTGTCACGCCGAGCCGCCGGACGTCGCCGTGCTGGTCGGGCCGGGGGTGTCGATCTGCGATCGCTGCGTCGCGATCTGCCGCGAGGTCCTCGAGCTCTCCGCTCAGACCGCGCGGTAGCGCAGGAGGCAGTGGGCGGGGCGCATCCACTTGGCCTCGACCCGGTCTCCCTCGGGCCCGAGCCGCGCGATCAGGCCCAGCTCTTCGGGCGAGTAGAAGCGCCGGAACGAGATCCACGCGTCGTGCGCGAGCCCCGGGTCGCGGTAGCGCACGTGCCCGAGCGCGTGGATCAGCGCGCCGTGCATGACGCTGCGGCATCCGTCGACGAACACCACGCCGCGGGTCGCTGCGCGCGCGGCCTCCCGGAACATCCGCGCGGTCATCGACGGTGGGAAGTGGTGGATCGCCTGCGTGCACACGATCCCGTGGTAGGCCCCGGGCGCGAGGTTCGAGAGGTCGAGCGCGTCCTGCACCGCGAAGCGCACGGGCAGCCCCTCGCGCGCGGCGATCTCCTCGCCGACCGCGAGGTACTCGGGGCGCAGATCGGTGGCCGTCATCTCGACGGAGAGCCCCTCCTCGCGCGCCACCCGCGCGACCTCGAGCGCGAAGCCGCCGTGGCCCGCGGCGAGATCGAGGATGCGCGTGGGCCCCCGCTCGGCGAAGAGGGGCCGCATCGCGCGCAGGAACGAGCGGTAGTTCCCGACGAGGCGGTTGATCGCGTCGAGGTGCTCGATCATCCGCACGCGCATCTCGGGGTCGAGGTCGGGATCGTCGAGCCACTCGGGCTCGTCGGTGTCGCCGAAGCGCTGGTGCACCGACGCGGTGAGGCGCTCGATCGGCGTGCTCGCGCGCTCGAGCGTACGCCGACGCATGTCCGCGAGGGCCTCCTCGACGAGCGCACCGTAGGCCTCGGAAGCGCCCGGCTCGCCCGCGTCCATCCGCGCGGCGAGCTCGAGCGCGCGCGGGCGGTACGCGTCGAGGGTGTCGAGCGCCGCGCGCGTGCGCGGCTCGCCGAGCAGCCCGACGCTCGCCGAGGGGATGCGGGAAGAGGTGAAGCGATCGGCGAGGAGGCCGACCGCGCGATCCATCAGGGCGTCCATCGGAGCCGAGGGTAGCCGCGATGCGGACCGGAATCGACGTCGGGTGGCGGCGGTTGGCTGGCCGATGACGACGAGCCCGCTCGGGTCGGCGGTCCGCGCCGACGACGTGGAAGGGGTGGCGATCGCGATCGCCGCCGACGAGAGCCCTTCGCTGCCCGACGTGCGCGCGCAGCTCGACGCGCTCGCGCTCGTGCTCGGCCCGCGCGTGCGCGAGAGGGCGCCGGCGCGCCGCCTCGCGCCGCTCCTCGCGGGCGTGTACTCGGGGCTCGGGTTCCACACGCCCGAGCACTACGACGACCCGCGGCTGCATCGGATCGATCGGGTGCTCGCGCGGCGGGAGGGCTCGCCGGTCGCCCTCGCGGTGGTCCTCGTCGCGCTCGGGGAGCGACTCGGCGTCCCGCTCTCCGGGGTCGCGTTCCCCGGCCACTTCATGGTCCGCGCGGAGCTCGACGCGCCGGTGTTCGTCGACCCGTCGAACGGCGCGTTCCCGTTCCCCGCGGCCTCGCTCGTCGAGCTCGCCGCGGACGAGCTGCGCGTCGAGCGCCGCGAGGCCGAGCGCTTCCTCGAGCCCGTCGGCGCGCGCACGTTCGCCGTGCGCATGCTCCAGAACCTCGCGCGCGCCCACGAGGCGCAAGGCGATCTCGGCCGCGCGATGCTCGTCTTCGACCGGCTCTACGAGATCACCGGCGCGCCGAGCGCGCGCTGCGACCGGGGCCTCCGCGCCGCGGCGCTCGGCGCGCCGCACGGCGCGCTCGACGACCTCACCGCGTACCTCGCGGTCGCGCGCGACCGCTCCGTCTCCCGCACCGCGGCCCGCCTCGCGCCCACGCCCTTCGACCTCAATTGACGGCGGGTGCGCGCGCGTCCTGGGTGGGCTAGACCGGACGCCGACGGATGCTGGACAAGCTCGAACGCCGCCTGGGCCGCTTTGCGCTGCCGCACCTCACGATGCTCCTCGTCGCCGGGCAGGCGGGGGCCTTCGTGCTCGGGAAGGCGAAGCCCGAGTTCCTCCAGCAGCTCCTGTTGATCCCGGAGCGCGTGCTGATGGGCGAGGTGTGGCGCCTCGTCACTTGGTTGTTCATCCCGGGCACCGACTCGATCCTGTTCATCATCTTCGAGCTCTGGCTGCTCTTCATGTTCGGCCGCGCGCTCGAGTCGTACTGGGGGAACTTCAAGTTCAACGTCTTCCTCCTGATCGGGTTCGCGCTGTCCGTCGCGGCGTCCTTCGCGGTGCCCTGGGCGCCCGTCTCGAACACGTACCTGATGGCCTCGATCTTCCTGGCCTTCGCGTATCTGAACCCCGACTTCGAGCTCCTCCTGTTCTTCATCCTCCCCGTGAAGATCAAGTGGTTCGCCTACCTCACGTGGATCGGGTTCGCGATCGTGATGGCCGTCGGGACCTGGCAGGACCGCGCCATGGTCGTCGCGGGCGTCGTCAACTTCTTTGTCTTCTTCGGGCGCGACATGTGGATGCGCGCCCGCGGGATGGGGCGGCGCACGGTCAAGCGCCAGGAGGCCAAGATCGCGTCGTCCAAGGCCACCCACCAGTGCCAGGTGTGCGGCCTGACGGACCTCGAGGATCCGAAGATGCAGTTCCGCTACTGCTCCAAGTGCGACGGCAAGCGGGGCTACTGCGCGGACCACCTCAAGGACCACGAGCACGTGCGCGGCGACGTCAGCGCCGCCGGGTGACGCGCTCGACGAGCTCGCGCGGCGCGAGGCCACGCTCGAGGAGCGCGTCGATCGCCGCGTCCGACTCGGCCCCGCCCGCGGCGACGCGATCGACCAGCGCGTCGATCGAGGCGAGGGTCGAGGGCGCGTGCGGCGCGTGTGCGTCGGAGACGGCGGGACGCTCGAAGCGCAGTGTCCGCATCAGCGCCTCGATCGCGCTCGCGAGGCCGCGGCCGAGGCGGCTCCGCGCCAGGATCGCGTCGAGCGCGCCGAGCACGTCCGCGCGCGCCTGCACGCGGCCGTCGGGGCCCTCCACGCGGACCGGCACGCGCACGTCGCCGATCCAGCGCGCGGGGCGCTCGAAGAGGTGGCTCGTCTCGAGCCACGCCTGCTTCGCGATCAGCGCGGCCTCGCCCTTCCACAGGCCGATCGCCGAGCGCGACGCATGGCCGGTGACCGCGAACGAGCCGGTGTCGGCCGAGACACCCTCGACCGCGAGCGCGCCGTCCGCGAGCGCGAGCGATCCGGTGAGCGGCTGGGTCGAGGCGAGCGCGGGGAGGCGCAGGCCGTAGCGCGAGAAGAGCGCGGCGAAGCGGCGGACGCCCTCGTAGCGAGGCTCCTCCACGCGGGCGCGGACGCGCGCACCCGGGGCGCCGCCGCGGCGCCAGAACGTCGCGTCGAGGTGGAGCGCGCCGCCGAGCTCGTCGCGGACGCGCTCGACGTCGCCGAGCTGGACCCCGCGCACGCGCACGCGCGCGACCGCGCCGCCGAACGCGCGCGACGCGATGGCGCTCGCCTCGACGCGGCCGCCCGCGAGCAGGGCGCTCGCCTCGGAGACGTCCACTCCGTCGGCCCCCACCGTCGCCTCCACGCGGAGCTGCGCGAGCGCGGCGCGCACCTTCCCGAACGCGAGGTGCTGGTCGCCGCCCCGGAGCGAGAGCGCGACGGTCGGCCGCGCCCAGCGCCCGGTCGGGATCGCGAGCACGCCGATCGGATCGCCCTCGAGCGCGAGCGGACCGAGGAACGGCGCGAGATCGGCAGGCGCGACGTGGCCCGTCACGCGGCAGTCGTCGGCGAGCTCCGCGCCGCGCGTGGCGAGGAGCGCCTCGAGGCGGCTGCGTGCGGTCGAGAGCACGGCGCGGCCGCAGAGCGAGGCCGGCTCGCCCGCGAGCTCGACGTCGAGCGCGAGATCGTCGAGCGCGTCGTCGTCGCGGCCGCCGAACAGGCGCTCGCGGAGGCCCTCGCGCGCGCCGACGAGGGTGAGCGCCTCGATCCGCGGGACGAGCGCGTCGCCGTCGCGGTAGAGCCCCCCGCGCGCGTCGAGCCGGCCGCCGAGGAACGTCGCGGCGAGCGCGCGCACCGCGAGGCCGTCGCGCGAGAGGGCGAGCTCGGCGCTCGCGCGCTCGAGCGCGAAGAGCTCCTCGCCGCCGCGCGGGGCGACGCCCACGCGGCGCGCCGTCACCGTGGCGGCGAGCACCGCGTCCGCGCCACGGCCCGTCCACTTCGCGTGCACCTCTAGAGGTCCGGTCCCCGACGGAAGGAGCGGGCTCCCCCGGAACAGACCGAGCGCGACCGCGTCCGCGGGCTCGACCGTCGCGAGCGCCTCGGTGCCCTCGAACGAGCCGGCCTCGTAGACGAGGGGCACGAACGAGACGCGCGAGCGCGCCGTCTCGACGTGCGCGCGCCCGGAGATGCGGCCGCCCGAGAGCCCGAGCTCGCCCCAGAGCTGCGCGCCCTCCGGCGGGACGAAGCGCGCCGTGTCGGTGGGGCCGATCCAGTCCTGCGCGAGCACGAGGCCCAGCCCCGCCAGCGCGTCCGCGGCGTCGACCCGCGCGAGCCCGAGGCGCGCCTCGCGTCCATCCCAGGCGAGCTCCGCGGCGCCGGGCCCGACCCGCGCCTTCCCCCACGCGCGCCGGAGGTGCAACTTACCTTGCTCGATCACGACGCGCGCCTCGGCGCGGGGGCGCCTGGTCGCGAGCACGTGGGCGTCGCGCGAGAGCGACAGCGCGCGGCCCGAGAGCTCGAGCGCGAGCTCGGGCGTCGAGCGCGTGCCGCCGATCTGGACGCCGATCTCCACGGGGTCGCCGCCGGCGGTCAGCGGGCCCACCGCCCACGCCGCGGGCAGGAGCGCGAGCTGCGCGGCGCCGTCGATCGACCCGTACGGCGCGATCCCCAGCTGCGCGTACCCGGTCCCGCCTCCGTCGATCGCCGCCTCGACGGTCCAGCGGCGCCCGCCGCGGACCGAGAGCTTGGCCCCCCCCGATCGGGGCTCGCGGAGCCACGGCGAGGCGATCGCGCTCGCCTCGAGCTCGATCGTCGCGTCGAGCGCGTCGAGCTTCCCTTCGGCGGTCGCCTTCACCGCGATCGGGCCCGAGGCCGCGCGGTCCGCGAGCCGCTGGACCCACGCGGGCAACCCCTCGTCGGGCGCGACGGTGCCCGCGACCTCGGCCCCCGCGAGCGCTCCGCCGATCGCGCGGCCCTTGACCGCGAGCTCGCTGCGCTCGGTGCGGAGTGTCAAGTCTACTTGCGTACTTCCATCCGGGTCGCGCGTCACCGTCCCGTCGACGAGCGCGTCGAGCGGGATCGGGACCGGGAGGGGGAGATCGCGGCCGCGGAACGCGGACAGGACGTCGAGCGCGTGCCCGAGCCGCGCGTAGCGCGTCGAGAGGACGGCCTCGAGGATCGCCGCGCCGCCCTCGCCCAGGCTCCCGCGCGCGTCCAGCTTGGTCTGCGAGGCCCCGCTCGTGAGGCTCGCGTCGACGATCCGCCAGCCGTCGCCCGTGATCACCACGCGGCCGGTCCCGTACATGGGGAGCGCGGCGCCGACGCCGCGGTCCGGCAGCCACGTCGCGCCGCCGACGCGCACCTCGCCGTCGACCCACGCCTGGCTCGCCGCGCCCTTGCCGGCGACCTCGACGGGCGCGCGGAAGGAGGTCTCTCCCCGCTCGATCGCGCGGATCGCGCCGCGCAGCGACGCCAGCCGCGCGGGCGGCAGCCCGGCCACCATGTCCTCGGGCCGCGCGTCGAGGATCGCCTCGTCGACGTCGAGCACGAGGCGCGCGCCGAGCGGGACCTGGGCGTCGCCGACGATCACGCGTCCGTCCTCGAGCCGGATCGCGCCGATGCGCGCGCCCGGACCGAGGCGGCTCACCAGCCAGTCGCGGATCGCGGGGAGCGAGCGCTCGAGCACCGCGCTCGCGAAGCTCCGCAAGAAGCGGCTCGCCCCGTCCTCCTCGGCCACGCCCGCATCATCGGGACTGCGCCGCCCGCCGGCAAGCGGCGGGACGACCCGTCACGGCAGCCAGTCGACGCGCTCGGCCTCGAAGTTCAGGTAGAACCAGAAGCCGGACTCGCCCGCGACGGTGTCGCGATCGTCGGTGCCGAAGCCCGCGACGCCCTCGCACGCGGAGCCGGGCGCGCCCCCCGCGGCGAGGTGCTCGAAGATCGTGTCGCCGCCGACGATCGGGATCATCGGGTCGAAGGTCGCGACGCGGGCCTCGGACTCCGGGAGGAAGCCGCGGATCACCCCGTTCACGATCCGCGACGGCGTCGCGCCGCCGACGAAGGTGGCCGCCATCTGCCCGCCCGAGAGCGTCACCGTCACCGCGCCGAGGTTCACCATGAAGGTCTGCGGATCGGTGAGGAAGCACGGGCCGCTCGCGACGTTGATCGGCGCCGTGTACGCGGGGTTGAGGTGGGTCGGGTCCGCGCGCATGCACACCGACGCCGCGGGGAGCATGTTGTTCGCGCTCGTCGCGATCACCGTCGCGGTGGGCGACGGGCCGCACGCGTCGAGCGGCGTGGCCGGGCCGCACGAGGCGCCGAAGTGGATCTCGATGGGGTTGGTCGGCCGCGCGATCGCGAGCGGCTGGAAGAGCCCCGCCGCGTTCAGCGTGTAGTCGTCGAGCGTCGAGTCGATCAGCGTGTTCACGGTCTCGGTGATGTCGTTGCAGCTCGTCCCGAGCACCGTGTAGAAGTGCGGATCCATCAGCGCGAGCGAGGTCACGCGGAACGCGGTGATCGGCGCGCGCGGGAGCGTGCAGTCTGCCTGGCAGCCGTCGCCGCTCCGTGTGTTGCCGTCGTCGCACTGCTCGCCGACGTCGACGTACCCGTCGCCGCAGCGGGTGAGCCCGCAACGGGCGCCGATGCAGAGGTCGCGCGTGGCCGGCATCGCGTCGGCGTCGCAGGTCGTGCCGTCGGGGACCGCGGTCCCGAGCACGCACGTGCCGCCCGTGCACGCGTGGCCCGCGGTGCAGGGGTTCCGATCGTCGCACTCGTCCGCCGTCGCGCAGGACTCGAGCTGGCAGCTCGCGTCGCAGCCGTCGCCCGCCGCGGCGTTGCCGTCGTCGCAGAGCTCGGCCGGCGTGGCCCCGGTGTCGCGGAAGCCGTCGCCACAGGCGCTCGCCGCGCACGCGCCCGCGATGCAGAGCTCGCGCGTCGCGCCCTCGCCGCAGACGTCCCCCTCGGCGAGCGGGGTGCCCGCCTCGCAGCGCTCGCTCGCGCCGCACGTCTCATCGCCGTTGCAGGGCTCGCCGTCGTCGCAGTCGGCGGCGGCCGTGCACGACTCGAGGCGGCACGTGTCGCAGCCGTCGCCGCTCGCCGCGTTGCCGTCGTCGCACTCCTCGCCCTCCTCCACGATGCCGTTGCCGCAGGTCTCGAGGCTCGCGCAGTCCCCGCTGCAGCCGTCCCCGTCCTCGGTGTTCCCGTCGTCGCAGACCTCGCCCACGCCGAAGTCGGCCACGCCGTTGCCGCACGACTCGTCGCTGTCGCAGCCCGCGCTGCAGCCGTCGCCGTTCGCGGTGTTGCCGTCGTCGCAGAGCTCGTCGAGCTCGAAGACGCCGTTGCCACACGACTCGTCGCTCGTGCAGTCGGCGCTACAGCCGTCGCCGCCGGTCTCGTTGCCGTCGTCGCACGCCTCGCCGGGCTCGACGCGGTCGTTGCCGCACTCCCCGCTCGGTCCCGCGTCCATCCCCACGGACGCGTCGAGGCCTCCGTCGGTGCCCATCATGTCGTCGCCGCAGCCGCCGAGCAGCAGTGCGGCGAGCGTCCCCCAAGCCAGCGCTCGCATGAAGGCCAGATAGCAGCGCTCGGACGCCGGGGCTAGGCTCCGCACGTGCCGCGCAACGAGACGCTGCCGCTGCTCGCGCTCTGTGCGTGCCTCTCCGGCTGCGTGCTCGATCGATCCGGGACGGGGAGCGTCGCGCCGGGCGACGCGGGCGCGCGCGACGACGCGCCCGCGGCGCCGAGGTGCGGGGATGGCGTGATCGGGGACCGCGAGGACTGCGACGGCATCGTGCTGGGCGGCGCGAGCTGCGCGAGCCTCGGGTTCATGGGGGGGAGCCTGCTCTGCGACGGCGCGTGCGCCTTCGACACCTCGCTCTGCGACGCGCCGTGCGGGGACGGCGCGATCGATCCCGGCGAGGCGTGCGACGGCGCGGATCTCGGCGCCGCGGACTGCGCCTCGCTCGGCCTCGGGGGCGCGGGCCTCGCCTGCAACGTGGATTGCACGCTCGATCCACGGCAGTGCCTCGGCTGCGGGAGCGGGCGCGTCGACGGCGCCGAGGAGTGCGACGGCGCGGACCTCGCGGGGCTGAGCTGCACGGGCGACCTCGCGTGCGACGCCGCGTGTCAGCTCGACGTGCGCGCGTGCACCGCGCCGAGCGCGGGCGACGGGGCCGACGGGGACCTCGTGGTCGACGTCGACACGGTGTTCGGCGCCGCGACGGGCGCGCCCGCGTTCGCCGTCGCCGCGCTCGGCACCGACCGGCTCACCCTCGACTTGGAGGCCACCGGGCTCGGGCCGGGCGACGAGGTGCTCGTGTACGCCGTTCAGGGGACCGCCGCGGCCTGTGCGGGCGCGGGGCGCCTCGAGGTCGCGCGGGTCGCCGCGGTCGCGGGCGCGGAGGTGACGCTCGACGCGCCGCTCGTCGGGCCGTTCGCGCAGGGCGCGGTCGTGCTCCAGCGCGTCCCCCGGTTCGCGCGCGTGGCGGTGAACGGCGCGGCGACCCTCGCGCCGCCGGCGTGGGACGGCGTGACCGGCGGTGTCCTCGCGTTCCGGACGCGCGAGCTCGTGGTCGGCCCGGAGGCGCGGCTCGGCGCGGACGCGCGCGGCTTCCGCGGCGGCGCGGGCTGGACCGCGGACGGGCGGCGCAGCGGCCGGCGCGGCGAGTCGATCTGCGGCGACCCGCAGGACGAGAGCACGATGCCCAACGACGGCGGCGGCGGCGGCGG
>JAYRVK010000148.1:0-3811 GCA_041918555.1 Sandaracinaceae bacterium | reverse complement strand
GGGCGCCGCGCCCCCCGTCCCGCCACGCGCCGGCGAAGCCGGCGCACTCTCCTCGCCTCCCCGTCTCCTCGTCTCCCGGCTCGATCCCGCGCCCGTGCTCGCGTCGAGCATGGCGCCCGCGCCCGCCTCCGCCGCCGCGCCCGCGCCCGCGCCCGCGCCCGCGACCTCTGTGTCGCCGCCCTCGCTCGCGCCGATCGTTCCTCCCCCGAGCGCCGAGCTCCCCCTCGCGTTCCGCCCGCGCGGCCCCTCCTTCGATCGCGCCGCGCTCGAGGTCCACGCGGGCGGCACGATCTCCCAGATCTTCGGCCCGCGCTTCGGGCCCCAGGACGCCCACGCGGTCCAGGTCCGCATGCCGGAGCCGCCGCTCCTCCTGGCCGACCGCTGCACCGGCGTCGCCGCCGAGCCCCTGTCCATGGGCAAGGGAACTTGCTGGACCGAGACCGACGTGCGCGCCGACTCCTGGTACCTCCACGACGGCTACATGCCGACCGGGATCATGGTCGAGTCGGGGCAAGCCGACCTGTTCCTGATCAGCTGGCTGGGCGTGGACGCGCTGAACGAGGGGCGGCGCGCGTACCGCCTGCTCGGCTGCGAGATGACCTGGCGCGGCGACCTCCCGGCGATCGGCGAGACCCTCGCGTACGACATCCACGTCGACGGCCACGCCGCGCAAGGCGACGTGCGCTTGTTCTTCTTCCACTACGACTGCCACGTACGCCGCGCGGACGGCACCACGCGCCCCGCGCTCGAGGTCCGGGGCGGCCAGGCCGGGTTCTTCACCGAGGCCGAGCTCGCCGCGTCGGCGGGGATCCTGTGGCGCCCCGAGACCCAGGCCATCCGCGCGGACGCGCGCGTCGACGCGCCCGCCGTGCCCGCGCCGCGGCGACGCTTCGAGCGCGCGGAGCTCGAGGCCTTCGCGGCGGGCCGCCCCTGGGACTGCTTCGGCGAGGCGTTCCTGCGGACGCGCACGCACACGCGCACGCCGCGCATCCAGGACGGACGGATGCTGTTCCTCGACACCGTCGAGGACCTCGACCCGCGCGGCGGCCCGTGGGGACGCGGCTACCTCAAGGCGGTCACGCCGATCGCGCCCGACGACTGGTTCTTCGCGGGCCACTTCAAGAACGACCCCTGCATGCCGGGCACGCTGATGCTCGAGGGCTGCGTGCAGGCCATGGCCTTCTACCTCGCCGCGATGGGCTACACCGTCGACCGCGACGGCTGGCGCTTCCGCCCGATCGCCGACGAGACGTACTCGCTGCGCTGCCGCGGCCAGGTGATCCCGACGAGCCGCGAGCTCACGTACGAGATCTTCGTCGAGGAGATCCACGACGGCCCCGTCCCGCGCCTCTACGCGGATCTGCTCTGCACCGTCGACGGGCTCGGCGCGTTCCACGCGCGGCGCTTCGGGCTCGAGCTCGTGCCGAGCTGGCCGCTCACGAGCCGCCCGGAGCTCGCGCGCGAGGGCGCGGGCGACCCGCGCGCGGCGACCGCGTCCTACGAGGGCGCGCCGCCGTTCCGCTTCGACTACCCCTCGCTCGTCGCGTGCGCGTGGGGCCAGCCGTCCACCGCGTTCGGCCCGATGTACGCGCGCTTCGATGGACCGCGCCGGACCCCGCGCCTCCCCGGCCCGCCGTATCACTTCCTCACGCGCGTGACGAAGGTCGACGGCGCGATGGGCGGCCTCGAGCGCGGCAAGACCTTCGAGTTCGAGTACGACGTCCCGAAGGACGCCTGGTACTTCGCCGAGAACGGCGCGCGCGTGATGCCGTTCGCGGTGCTGCTCGAGGCCGCGCTCCAGCCGTGCGGCTGGGTCGCGAGCTTCGTCGGGAGCACCCTCACGAGCGACTCGGACTTCTTGTTCCGGAACCTCGACGGCAAGGGCACCATCCTCTGCGACGTCCTGCCGGCGAGCGGCACGCTCCGGTCGACGGTCACGATCACCAACATCTCGCGCTCGGCGGGGATGATCATCGAGTCGTTCCAGGTCCGCTGCGCGCTCGGCGACACCGACGTCTACACCCTCGACACCGTGTTCGGGTTCTTCCCGCCCGAGGCCTTCGAGGACCAGGCCGGGCTCCCGACGACCGACGCGCAGCGCGCGCTGTTCGGCGCGCCTTCCAACGTGCAAGCGGACTTGACGTCGCGCCCGCCGCGGTTCTGCGAGGGGACGCTCCGGCTCGCCGCGCCGATGCTCCTGATGATCGATCGGATCACGCACCTCGACCGGGCCGGCGGCGCGGCGGGTCTCGGCGCGCTCCGCGCCGAGAAGGACGTCGACCCGAGCGAGTGGTTCTTCAAGGCGCACTTCTACCAGGACCCGGTGCAGCCCGGCTCGCTCGGGATCGAGGCGATGCTCCAGCTCCTCCAGGCCTTCATGATCGAGGCCGGGATGGGCGCGGGCATCGCCTCGCCGCGCTTCGAGGGCATCGCGACGGGGCTCCCGCACGTCTGGAAGTACCGCGGCCAGGTCGTCCCCGAGAACCGCGTGATCACGACGACCATGGAGATCGTCGAGACCGGCACCGACGCGAGGGGCCCGTTCGCGCTCGCCGACGCGTCGCTCTGGGTCGACGGCAAGCGCATCTACGAGGCCAAGCGCCTGGGGATGCGCATCGTGCCCGGCGACGCGCCCGCGTCCGCCGGCGAGGAGCTCCTCGACCCCGCGGTGGACGCGTGGCTCGGCGATCACCGCCCGACCTACACCGCGCCCGCGCTCCCCATGATGAGCATGGTCGACCGGATGATGGCCGCGGCGCGCGCCGCGCGCGGGCCCGTCGACGGGCTCACCGAGCTGCGCGTGGAGCGCTGGCTCGTCGTCGACGGCCCGACCCGCGTGCGCACCGAGGTCGAGGGCGACGAGGTGCGCTTGCTCGCGTGGCGCGACGCGAAGGGCAACCCCGGGCTCTCGCGCTTCGAGGTGGTGGCGCGCGCGCGCGTCGGCGCGCCGGATGACCTCGAGCCGATCGAGCCCCTCGGCGAGGCCACGTCGCTTGCACCCTACGGCGACGACCGCCTCTTCCACGGGCCCGCGTTCCACTACGCGCGCTCGCTCGCGATGGGGGCGACCGGCTCGACGATGCGCCTCGACGCGGCGGGGGGCTCCGTCCCCTTCGGCGCGCTGAACCAGGGCCTCCTCGACGCCGCCACCCACGGCATCCCGCACGACGCCTTGCACCGCTGGTCTGCGCGGATCGCGAGCGAAGTGGTGGGCTACCCGCGCCGGCTCGACGTGCGCTTCGACGGCGAGGCGCCCCGCGCGGGCGAGGTCGTCTGCGAGACGCGGCTCCTCCTCGCCGGCGACGACCCGCGCTTCCCCGTGTTCCGGATCCAGCTCCGCGCGGCCGGTCGCGTCTTCGCGGAGCTGCGCCTCACCGAGGTGCTGCTCCCGAAGGGCCCGCTCGGCGCGGCGGCCCCGACCGCGCGGCGCCACTTCCTCGAGCGGCGGCCCGCGCCCGGCGTCGCGCTGAGCCGGCGCGAGGGCGAGGCCACCGTGCTGTCGGTCGACGACGTCGCCCGGAGCGGCTGGTTCCCCGGCACGATCGCGCGGGTCTACGGATCGGACGAGCCTCGCGCGATCGCGATCGCCGAGCACGTCGCGCCGCGGTACGGCGCCCACCCGTCGACCATCGAGGTGCGGGGCGAAGAGGCCGTCTGCGCGCACGCCCCGTTGACGGTCCATCCGGTCGCCGTCGAGGCCGGCGCCGCGATCCGCGTCCGCGACGCCGGGCCGCCGCGCCTCGACGTCGGCCCCGTCGCCGCGTTCTGGCGCGCGCACTTCGGCATCGGCCCGTGGCCGGTCGAGGAGCTC
>JAYRVK010000147.1:0-1912 GCA_041918555.1 Sandaracinaceae bacterium | reverse complement strand
GCTTCGCGCGGGACCCCCACCCCACGTCGCGCGCGGCAGGCCGCGCTCGCACCCGCGCCTCCGCGCGGGGGCCCCTCGGCCGACGGCCGGCGCTGCGCGCCGGCCTGGCCTCGATCGATTTATCGACACGTCTTGAGCGCGCTCGAGCGGGGCGCGGGTGTGAGCCCCCCGAACGCTCGGCTGCGTCCCGGAGGAGAGGTCGAGCTCGACTGGCCGAATGAACGCGCCGCCGCCGTGCTCTCGCTCCGCGGACCGACCTCTCGGTGCGTTGCGCGCTCTTCGCTGCGTCGGGCACGAAGCCCGCGGAGCGCGCGATCCTCTGCACGACCGGCGAGGAACGGTCACGCTCGAGCCTGCCGTCGGAGGGCAGCGCCCGCATGTCGCGTCTCGTCGCCTGACCACGAGACGGCGCCCGCGTCCTCGGCGCCCACCGCGCACGCTCCCCTCATCGCGTCTCACCGTGCATCGAGCGGATCACCACGACGCCTCGCAGAGCGCTGCCTCGGCCCTCGGCTGCGTCGACGCTCCTCGATTCACTCTGCATTTCGCGAGCCGCGCGGGACGCGAGGCCCCGCTCCGTACGCGCCGGGCGCGCCTCACGAGACGCTCCACATACGCAAGCTTACTTGACGGGTCGCAGCGACGAAGAAGGCGTTCGGCGTGTGGTCGAGCGGTCAGCTTCCCTCGCCGCAGGCGTCGCCGCCCCGGAGAAGGAGCTCGTTCAGGAAGATGCGATCCGCGTACACCCCGGATCTCACCATCAAGTACCAGTAGCGGCCCGTGGCGGCGGGGAAGTCGGCGGTGTTGAACTTCGGGAAGAAGGTGCCGAGGTCGCAGTTGGGGGTGTACGAGCTCTGATCGGTGACCTGAGGGCTGGCGCGGCCATCCGGACAGCAGCCCGCGGGGACGTCATCGGTGCAGGGTTCGCCCTCCACACATCGCCAGGGATGGGTGGCGGCGCTCCCGGCGTAAGCCAGCGTCGCGCCCCCGTCGGGGCGATCGCCGGTGTCGTCCGAGTGCCAGATCTCGAACTCGTCCGGACGATCCGCCCACCAGCCCGCCATGAAGCGGACCTGGCTGACGGACCTCGGCGCCCCCAGGTCGAAGCGGATCCAGAAGGGCAAGACGCAGTCGTCCACGCCGGTGCAGCAGTACGAGGCGTCACCGTCTCGGCAGTCCAAAGCGACCCTGGACAGGGTGGGGCAGCGGGGCGCGGTCTCGAGACCGTCGTAGAGCGTGGTGCAATCGTCGACATCGTCGTGGGACGCGGCGCACGCGGTGATCGTGTACGTCTCACAGGTCGGTCCGGCGTCGGGCGGCACGGCCGCGTCGGGCGGCACGGCCGCGTCGGGCGGCGCGGCCGCGTCGGGCGGCGCGGCGTCGCGCGCCGCCGCGTCGGCGCCCCCCGCGTCCACGGTGCCCGCATCGAAGCCGCTCGCATCGACCGGATCGTCGCGGGTTCCCGAGCGGCTCAGGATGCAGCCCACGCACGAGGCCGCGATCCACCCGCCCAGAATCCAGACCGCGGCCCTCATCCCGTCCATCCTAGCGCGCCTCCGGGCGCCCTCCACGGTGTCACGGAGTCCGCGCGGACGTGGCGCGGATCCCGGTCGCGAGCACCCTCGCGCTCAGGTCCCGCAGCCGCGCGAGCCGGTCTCCTCGGTGCAGAAGCAGGCGCCGCACCCGCTGCCGCGCTCGCGCCAGCGTCCGTCGCAGCACTGGTAGCTCGCCGAGCACGCGGTGTTCGCGTAGCGGCCGCCGTAGGTGTGCGTGCACGACGCCCCCGCCGGCGGAGTCGGCGCCGCGGGCGCGGTCCCCGCGGTGCAGCCGCGCGAGCCGGTCTCCTCGACGCACGCGCACCCCCCGCACCCGCTGCCGCGCTCGCGCCAGCGTCCGTCGCAGCACTGGTAGC
>JAYRVK010000146.1:0-1785 GCA_041918555.1 Sandaracinaceae bacterium | reverse complement strand
CGAGGCCCTGGCCGAAGTCGAAGCGCCCGCCGACGGTGACCGCGGTGGCGTTCAGCGGATCGACGACGGCGAGCTCCCGGCCGGGCTCGAGGCCGTCGGCGTACACCGCGGGGATCGCGGCGACGAAGCCGATCGAGAGCTCGGCGAGGCCGTCCTCGTCGCTCGGCACGATCAGGGCCGCGGGGTTGTACGCGGTGGCCGCGAAGTCGCCCCCGGTCGCGCCGACCGCGCCGCCGAGCGCGGCGGTCCGGGGGTTCAGGCCGAGGTCGTTCTCGACGTCGGCGCGCGCGGGGAGCGGCGCGAGGACGAGCAACATCGCGAGGGCTCGCCTCATCGCGCGTCCTCCTCGCCGGCCGGCTCCTCGACCGAGACCGGGTCGCCGAGGCCGAAGGTGAGTGACAACGACACTTGCTCGAAGCTGCCGCGCGAGCGGAAGCCGGGGTAGCCGAGGTTGTCGAGGGTGCCCGAGAACGCGGCGGGGTCCTTGCGCGCCTCCTGCTCGTGCATCGCGTGGAAGCGCAGCGCGAGGTCCGCGCGCATCGCGAAGCCGGTGAGCGGCTCGAGGTCGAGCCCGAGCCCGAACGCGACCTCGTGCCGGTGCGCGTCGAGGAGGTTGTGGCGCCCCGTCTGCTCGGGCAGCGGGGTCGGGAGGAACGCGTAGCCGAGCCGCGCGCGGAACGCGCGGTGGGCGATCCACTCGACGCCCGCCCGCACGTCCACCACGTCGCTCAGGCCCGGCTCGGGGACCTCGTCGTGGATGGTGCGGGCCTCGCTCCAGCGCGCCCACGTCCCGTCGAGCGAGATCGAGAGCTCGGGGATCGGGGTGAGCGCGACGCCGAGGGCGAGCTCCATCGGCGCGATCAGCGAGGAGAAGTGGTACTCGTCGAGGACGCGGATCGCGCCGGCGCGGATGTCGAACGTCCCGTTCGCGCGGGTCGCGCCGCCCTGGCGCCACACGAGGCCGATCCCGAGCTCGTCGATGGGCTGCACGCGCAGGCCCGCGATGAACGCGGGCTGGAGGGTGAGGTCGCGCTGCTGCTCGATCGTCACGCCCTCGTCGACGGTCTCGCCGCGGCTCGCGTCGAAGCCCACCGACGTCGGCGCGAAGAGCGTCGGCGTGACGCTGACCGCGACGCCGAGCCGGATCGTCCAGGGCAGGAGCACCGAGAGCGCGAACGTCGCGCCCGTGCGCTCGGTCCGGTTGCCGTACCAGTAGGGCACCGGCGCGTCGCGGCGGACGGGGGCGTCGACCCCGATGATCGTCTGCCCGGGGAGGTGCACGCTCCCGCCGATGCGCACGCGGCGCAGCCACGGCGGGCCGGGGAGCGGCGCGACGATCGAGGCGCCGTAGCCGGTGACCTCGGAGTCGATGGGGTCGCCGACCTCGCCGAGGCGCGCGAAGCGGTACCGGTGGTTGCCGACGTGCCCGAACAGGGTGAGCGTCGGCCGGTCCACGTCCGCGACGCCCGCGGGGTTGAAGTAGATCGCGCTCGTGTCGCCGGGCCGCGCGACGACCGAGTCGGCGAGCGAGACCGCGCGCGCGGACTCGCCGAAGAGCGCGCCGTGATCCGCCGCCGCGTGCGCCGGCGCGAGCAGCAGCGCGAGGACGAGCGCGCCCCTCACGGCGCGCACTCCGCGAGGCCGACGGTGACGAGGCTCGTCGCGTCGCCGCCCTCTCCGTCGAAGACCGTCAACGTGACGTGCAATGGTCGATCGCCGGCGGTGGTCACCGACAGGCGCGGCGAGGCCGTCGACCCGGCGACGACCGAGTGCTCGGGGCCGTCG
>JAYRVK010000145.1:0-1801 GCA_041918555.1 Sandaracinaceae bacterium | reverse complement strand
GCCCGATGATGAGCGCGCACGGGACGCCGTACTCGCCCGCGGGGAAGCGCTTGGGGATCGTGCCCGGGATCACGACGCTCCGCGCGGGCACGCGGCCGCGGTGCTCGACCGGCGCGGATCCCGTCACGTCGAGGATGCGCGTCGAGGCGGTGAGCACGACGTTGGCGCCGAGCACCGCCTCGCGCTCCACGTGGACGCCCTCGACGACGATCGCGCGCGAGCCGACGAAGCAGCCGTCCTCGACGATCACGGGCCGGGCCCCCGGCGGCTCGAGCACCCCGCCGATGCCGACGCCGCCGCTCAGGTGGACGCCGCGGCCGATCTGGGCGCACGAGCCGACGGTGGCCCACGTGTCGACCATGGTGCCGCTCCCGACCCACGCGCCGATGTTCACGTAGCCGGGCATCAGGACGACCCCGCGCTCGAGGAACGATCCGTAGCGCGCGACGCCCGGCGGCACGACCCGCACCCCGGCCGCGGCGAGATCGTGCTTGAGGGGGATCTTGTCGTGGAACTCGAAGGGGCCGACCTCGTGGGTCTCGAGCGCGCGGAGGCCGAAGTAGAGCAAGATGGCTTGCTTGATCCATGGATGGACCGTCCACTCTCCGTCGGACGGAGTGGCCACCCGCAGCTCGCCGCGGTCGAGCCTCGCGACGACCTCGAGGATCGCCGCGCGGTGGGCCTCGTCCTGCAGCCGCCCGCGGTCCGCGAAGGCCGCGCCGACTCGCGCCGCGAGGGTCTCGACGTCGATCATGGCGGCGGTTGTAGCAGAGGCCCGAGGCGCGCGCGCGCCACGCACAGGACGAGCTCCGTCAGGAGCTCCGGGCGACCCGGCGCGCGGCACCGCACGATCGGGCCCGCGCTCGCGCACGCGCCCGGCGCGTGGAGCTCGGCCTCGCGCCACAGCGCGGCGGCGTCCTCGGCGCTCGCGTCCCGGATCACCAGCTCGGGCGGCGGGAACAAGGCCGGGGCGACGTCCGCGAGGGGCCGCGCCACGAGCCGCTCGACGTCGGCGAGCGCCACGGCGCGCAGCGCGCGGCTCGCGCGCCGCACCACGAAGAGGTCGTCGCCCCGGACCACCCCCTCGACGCGGATCGGCGCGCCGGCGCTCGATCCCGGCTCGCGAAGCCACACCGCGTAGGTCACCGGGCCGGGCCCGATCCGGGGATCGATGGTCTCGGCGAGGCGCCGCGCCTCGAGCAGATCCACCGCCGCGAGCGCGCCCACGATCCGCGAGCCGCCGCTCCGCCCGCGGGTCACCACCACCTCGGGGCCGGACCGCCCCGCCGCGTGCGGCGCCTGCTCCGCGCCCGTCGAGACCGCCACCTGCACGGTCGCCCCCGACGCGGGCGAGGCGAGCCGCGCGAGCGTGATCAGCGCGGAGAGCACGCCGCGGCGCGACAACGTTCCTTGCATCGGTACGACATCGCCCGGCTCGCCGAGCTCGCGCCCGAGCCGCCACGCGCCCTCGGCCCACTCGTACGCGACGCCCTCCGCGGCGAGCCGCGTGAGGTCCTCGCCCGCGCGGCGCGCGTCGGCGCCCGGCTCGGCGAGCCCGTCCTCGGCCAAGGCGGCGGCGAGCGCCATGGCGCCCGCGCCCGCGATCGCCTCGCGGCGCAGCGCTCGCCAGGGCTCGGGATCGGGCGCGAGGCCCGACGCGAGCACGCGCTCGGCGAGCGCGCGCGCGGGACCCGGGGCCTCGAGCTCGTCGAGCCACACCCGCGCGAGTCGCTCCGCGAGCCAGAGCTCGACGGGGTGGGCCGCCTCGGCGCGCGCGAGCAGCGTGGCGAGCGCCGCCGCG
>JAYRVK010000144.1:0-6887 GCA_041918555.1 Sandaracinaceae bacterium | reverse complement strand
GGGAGCCCGCCCCGGTCCCCACGAGCACCGACCCGACCAAGTCGCGGGACACGATCGGCGCGCTCGTCGCGCAGACCACCCACCGGCCCTCCGACCCGGCGCCCGAGCCGCCCCCGCCGCCCGCCGCCGCGATCCCGACGCCCCTCCCGCAGGAGGAGCCCCGGGTCCGCGCGAGCTGGGCGCGCGAGCTCCTCGACCTCGACGGCGACACCCGCGCGCTCGCGCGGCGCGCCGCCTCCGGCGTTGGGCTCGCGGCGATCTACGGCGCCGCGCTCGGCGCGCGCGACGGCGGCTGGGCGCTGCTCACCCACGCCGCGGGCGTGCCCGCAGCCCTCGTCGCGGTAGGCCTCGTCGGCCTCCCCTCGCTCTACATCGTGCTCGCCCTCTTCGACGCGCCGCTCTCCACGCGGCGGGCGGCCAGCGCCGCCGTCCGCGGGATCGCGTCGAGCGGCCTCGTGCTCGCCGGCCTCGCGCCGCTCGCGGCGCTCTACGTCGTGACCTCGGCGTCGTCCGAGGCAGCGGCGATCGCGGGCACGTGGGGTCTCGTGCTCGGCGGCCTGCTCGGCCTGCGCCACCTCGTGACCACGCTGCGCGACGCGCTCGAGGAGGCCGACAGCGCGACGCGCCTCGTGGCGACCGCCGCGCAGCTCGGCTTCGGCCTCTTCGCGGTGCTCCTCGGCTGGCGGATCTGGACGGGGCTCCTGCCCCTCGTGGGAGGTGCGTGATGACGACGCTCAAGAGCGACGCGAGCGCGATCGCGCTCCTGCTCCGCGACCCGCGCGAGGTCGCACGGCGCTGTCTCGAGGAAGAGAACTTGCGCCCCCTCGCCCTCGCCTCCCTCGGCGCCGTGGCCCTCGGCGCCGCGGTGTTCGGCGGCGTCGTCGGCTCGTTCCGCGGCGGCGAGCAGATCCTCTACGGCGCGGTGAAGGTCCCGATCGCGCTGCTCGGCGCGCTCGTCATCTGCATCCCGGCGTTCCACGCGATCGCGGCGTCGCTCGGGCGGCCGTGGCCCTTGCGCACCGTCGTCGCGCTCACCATGGCCGCGGCGGGCCGCGCCGCCCTCGTGCTCCTCGCGTCGGCGCCGGTCCTCTGGCTCGCGTTCGATCTGGGCCTCGGCTACCACTCCTCCGCGCTCGCCGCGACGTTCGCGTACGGCCTCGCGGGCCTCGCCGCGCTGGGGATCCTGCTGCGCGGCCTGGGCCGCGGGCGCCACGCGATCACGACCGCGCTCGCCTTCGTCGCGGTGTTCCTCGCCGCGGGCGGCCAGACGGGCTGGATCCTCCGCCCCTACCTCGTGCGGCCGCAGACCGAGGACGTCCCGTTCCTCCGGAGCGTCGAGGGCGGCTTCGCCGACGCGGTGTATCGCTCGTCGCGCTCGTCGGTCGGGATCTACGACCGGGCGCAGCGCCAGGCGGTCCAGAGCTCGCGGCGCGCCGAGGAGGCGTGGGAGCCCGAGCACGAGCCGACGTACGAGTACGAGCCCGACTACGCGCCCGACGTCCGTCAGGAGTGGAGCGGACCGCGATGAGCCTCGTCGATCTCGCGATCCTCTACGCGGTCGTCGGCGCGGGCTGCGCCGCGGTCGTGTACAAGAAGACGCGCGGGCCCGCGCGGCGCCGCCTCGGCTCGGCCGCGATCGCGCTCCCGCTCTGGCCGATCTGGGCGCCGATCGCGCTCATCCCCGACGCCGCACCCCGCTCGCGCGCGACCGATCGCGCCGCGCGGATCGAGACCGAGCTCGCGCAGGCCGTCGCCGCGGCCGCGAGCTCTCCCTTCGAGGTGCTCCTCTCGCACGACGCGGCGGAGCGCATCCGCGCCGAGGTCCGCGACGCGCTGCGGCGGATCGCCGAGCTCGATCAGGTGCTCGAGCAGCCGGGCTTCGATCGCCGCGAGGCGGAGGAGCGCGTGAGCCGGCTCAGCGCGACCGGCGCGAGCAAGCGCGCGCTCAAGACCGCGGTCCTCCACCGCGACAACGTCCTGCGCATCGAGGCGATGCGGGACCGCCACGTGCGCGCGCTCGAGGAGCTCGGCGAGCTCGTCGGGGCGCTCCGCTCGCAGCTCGTCCTGGCGCGCTACGCGGGCTCCGCGCCCGAGGGCGTCGGCGGGATCGTCAGCGAGATGTGGGCGCGCGTCGAGAGCCTCGGCGAGGTGATGGACGCGCAGGAGGCGCTCTCGGAGCCGTGACCGCGATCGAGGCGCGCGCGCTCCCTCGAACCCCGCTAGGATCGACGACCGGAGGTCCCGTGAGCCGGCACATCCTGGTCGTCGACGACGAAGCCCGGATCCGCGAGGTGGTCCAGTACGCGCTCGAGCGGGAGGGCTTCCGCGTGAGCACCGTCGAGGACGGCGCCGCCGCGCTCGACGCGCTCGCGCGCAAGGACCCGTTCGATCTCGTCGTCCTCGACGTGATGCTGCCGGGGGTCGACGGGCTCGAGCTGTGCCGCCGCGTGCGGGCCACGAGCAAGGTGCCGATCCTCTTCCTCAGCGCGCGCAGCGACGAGATCGATCGCGTGCTCGGCCTCGAGCTCGGCGGGGACGACTACCTCACCAAGCCGTTCTCGCCGCGCGAGCTCGTCGCGCGAGTGAGAGCCGTCTTGCGCCGCACCGACGACGCGCCCGCCGAGGAGGAGCCGCGCAAGCGCATCACGTACGGGAAGATCTCGATCGATCCCGAGCGTCACGACGTGCGCTGGGCGGGCGAGCCGATCAGCCTGACGCCGACCGAGTTCGGTCTGCTCAGCGCGCTCCTCGAGCGGCCGGGGATCGTGCTCTCGCGAGGCCAGCTCATGCAGCGCGCCTACAGCTACGACAACCTCGTGACCGAGCGGACGATCGACACCCACGTCCGGCGCATCCGCGCGAAGTTCCGCGAGGCCGGCGGGATCGATCCCATCGCGACGGTCCACGGCGTCGGGTACAAGGCCGCCGAAGCGGGGTGAGGCGCGTGCTGGCGCAGCTCGGCCGCATCCGCGTGCGCATCCTCGTGGTGAACCTCGCGGTGCTGCTCGTGCCGGTGGTCGGGCTCGAGTTCGCGCGGATCTACGAGCGCGAGCTCCTGAGCTCGCTCGAGCGCGACATGCGCAACCAGGCCGCGCTGACGCGCGAGATGGTGGAGACCGGCCTCGGCGCGGCGCGCGCGCTCGACGATCCCGACGTCGCGCGCACGCTGACCGCCGCCGCGCGCCAGACGCGCACGCGGATCCGGATCCTCGACGCGCGCGGCGTGCCCGTGATCGACTCGCACGAGCGCGGCCCGCCCGAGGGCCCCGAGCCCCCGCCCCCGACGCTGATCCCGCAGAGCGCGTACGACTCGCTGGGCTCCGGCTCCGAGCGCCAGCCGTCCTCGTCCATCACGCCGGAGCGCGTCGAGATGTGGAGCGCGCGCAGCCTCCCCGACGAGGTGTGGCCCGTGCTGCCCGAGCGCCGCGAGGTGCGCTCCGCGCTCGCCGGGCACCCCGACGCGTTCACCCGGGTCCGCGATCGTTCGCCCGGCGTGTTCCTCTTCCTCAGCGAGCCGATCCGCCACGGAGGCGCGGTGGTCGGCGTCGTCTACGTCACGCGCTCGACCAGCCCGGTCCTCGCCGAGCTCTACAAGATCCGCACGGGCCTCATCGAGGTGCTCGTCGTCGCGCTCGTGCTCACGCTCGCGCTCACCCTCGTGCTGGCGTGGTCGATCAGCCGCCCGCTCTCGCGCCTCTCGCGAGCCGCGCGGCGCATCGCGAGCGGCGAGCGCCGCGTGGAGGTCCCCGTCGGCGGGAGCGGCGAGATCCGCGAGCTCGGCGAGGCCTTCAAGACGATGACCGACAAGCTCGACGCGCGCATGCGCTACATCAGCGAGTTCAGCGCGGACGTCGCGCACGAGCTCAAGAGCCCGCTCACGTCGATCCGCGGCGCCGCGGAGCTCCTGCGCGAGGGCGCCGCCGACGAGCCTGCGGCGCGGGCCCGCTTCCTCGCGAACATCGAGCTCGACGTCGAGCGCCTCGACCGGCTCGTGATGCGCCTGCTCGAGCTCAGCCGCATCGACAGCTCGGTCGAGCCGATGGAGGACCTCGACCTCGGCGCGCTCGTCGGGCGCGTCGTCGAGCGCACCGACACGCCCGAGCGGCCCGTCGCGGTCGCGTGGCACACCCCGCTCCGCCGCTGGGTCGGGCGAGAGGAGGATCTCGAGCGCGCGCTCCTCAACCTCGTCGAGAACGCGGTGCGCTTCTCGCCCGAGGGCGTGCCCGTGGAGATCCACGTGCGCGAGGTCCCCGGCGCGCGCCTCGCGATCGAGGTCCGCGATCGCGGCCCCGGCGTCCCCGAGGCGCACCGCCAGAGGATCTTCGAGCGGTTCTTCACGACCGACGCCGATCGCTCGGGCACGGGGCTCGGGCTCGCGATCGTGAAGAGCGTCGCCGCCGCGCACGGCGGCGCGATCGTGCTCGAGAGCCCCGAGGAGGGCGGCGCGCTCTTCCGCCTCACCCTGGGCGCCCTCAGAACGCGAGCGTGACGTGGAGGGTCGCGTCGTCGGACGCGGGGCGGCTCCTTCGGATCAGCACGAGCTCGCGATCCTCGGCGCCGACCCGCAGGCGGCGGCGCTGCGCGTGCACTTCCTCGAGCGGGTGATCGGGCAGGAGCACGCGGACCCAGCCGTCGGCGGGGAGCGTCGGCGCGTCGGGCGGGTATCTGAGCTCCGTCGCCCCGGGCCCCTCGCGCACGAGCCACGCCGCCGCGACCCGCGGGCGATCGCGGAGCGGCGCGAAGGCCGCCTCGACGAGCGCCTCCCGCGATCGGAACGCCGACTCCGCGAGGTCGAGCCGCCGCGCCCACGCGTCGTAGCGCGCGTGCTCGTCGAGGAAGGGCTCGATGTCGGTCCGCAGCCGGCGCGCCTCCGAGGGCGCCGAGTCGCACGCGCACGCGGCGAGCGCCGCGATCGCGAGGCAGAGACCGATGGACCGCGCCGGCGGCATGAGCGAGCGACGATCCGCGTACCACGCACGGGGCCCCCCGTCCCCTTTCGTGCCGCCCCGCGGTGCCCTATACCGCCACGGCGGTGGCGCTGATCGAGCTCGAGAACGTCCGCAAGGCCTTCGGCCCGAAGGTCGTGTACGAGTCGCTGAGCCTCCAGATCCGGGCGGGCGAGGCGCTGACCGTGATCGGCGGCTCGGGCATGGGCAAGAGCGTGATGCTCAAGATGCTGATCGGCCTGATGCGCGTGGACGCAGGCGAGATCCGCTTCGACGGCGAGGTCATCAGCAACGCGCCCCAGAAGAAGCTCTCCGCCGCGCGGCGCCGGATCGGGATGCTCTTCCAGGGCGCCGCGCTCTTCGACTCGCTCGACGTGCGCGGCAACATCGCGTACCCGCTCTACGAGCACGGGCGGCCGACCGAGAAGGAGGTCGACGAGCGCGTCGCGCAGTGCCTCGAGGACGTCGGGCTCCCCGGGATCGAGCGCTACGCCGTCGCGCAGCTCTCGGGTGGCATGCGCAAGCGGGTCGGGCTCGCGCGGGCGATCGCGCTCCGGCCCGAGGTGCTCCTCTACGACGAGCCGACGACCGGCCTCGATCCCGTCGCCGTCGCGCACATCGTCGAGCTGATCGCGGAGCTGAACGACCGCTACCACGTCACCACGGTGGTGGTGACCCACGACATGCCGGCGGCCTTCCGCGTGAGCGATCGGATCGCCATGATCGATCGCGGCTACGTCATCTTCGAGGGCACGCCGGACGAGATCCGCTACAGCGAGGATCCGCGCGTGCGCGACTTCATCGAGGGCAACGCGCCCGAGACCGACGACATCCAGACCCTGCTCCGCTACGGTGGGTGAGCTCCGAGGACGCATGAAGGAAGGATCGAGCGAGCTCCGGGTCGGCATCTTCGTGACGCTCACGCTGATCATCGGCGGCATCCTCGTGTTCGTGATCGGCGGCCAGTCGTCGCTGTTCGCGTCGCACGTGGAGTACGAGACGGTCTTCGGCACCGTCGACGGATTGCGCCCCGGGAGCCCCGTGCGCGTCGCGGGCATCGAGGCCGGGAGCGTGGACCGCGTGGAGTTCGGCGAGGACGGCCAGGTCCACGTGCACATCCGCGTGCGCGAGGACGCCTCGGCGTTCGTCCGCGAGGGCAGCACCGCGAGCATCGGGAGCAAGGGCCTCCTCGGCGATCAGCTCATCGACCTGACCGTGGGCCAGGGCGACGCGCTCGACGAGGGCGCGGTCATCCCGACCCAGGAGCGCTCGCTCCTCACGAGCATGCTCGGCAGCACCGGCACTCAGGCCGAGGGGATCGTGGGCAACGTCGATCGCATCACCGCGGGCCTCGCCAACACCCTCGACGATGCGCAGGTGCAGCAGGACCTGCGCGACATCGTGCACAACCTCGAGCTCATCACCTCGCTCGTGCACGAGAACGACGGGACGGTGCGCCGCCTCCTCACCGACCCGGAGATGGCGGACTCGGTGGAGGGGGCGCTCGTCAGCCTGCGCGACACCTCGAGCGAGCTGAACACCACCATGCGCTCGGTGCGCCGCATCGTGAGCGAGGTCGAGCGCGGCGACGGCTCGGCCCACGAGCTCATCTACGGGAGCCAGCTCGCCACCGTCCTCGCGAACGCGGCCACCGCGGTGGGGGAGATCGCGACGATCCTCCGCGACGTACGGACCGGCGACAACAACGCGCACGAGCTCCTCTACGGCCAGTCCGCCGGCGGCCTCATCGCGAACCTCGAGGCGATGAGCGAGGACCTGCGCGTCATCGTCGCCGACGTGCGCGCCGGGCGCGGGACCATCGGCGGGCTCCTCGTGGATCCGTCGATCTACGAGGACATCAAGCGCCTCGTGGGGAACCTCCAGCGCAACGAGATCCTGCGCTCGCTCGTGCGCTACTCGATCCGCGAGGACGCGCCGCGC
>JAYRVK010000143.1:0-6076 GCA_041918555.1 Sandaracinaceae bacterium | reverse complement strand
GTCGAGCGCGCGGAGCGCGGGCGGGAGCGGCGCGCCCTCGAGCTCGAGGTCGGCCGCGTAGTCGTCCTCGATCACCGCGACCTGTGCGTCGCGCGCCCACGCGAGGATCGCGCTGCGGCGCGCGCGGCTCATGCACGCGCCGGTCGGGTTCGCGTGGTTCGGCATCAGGTAGAGGACCTTCGGGCGGCGCGCGCCGAGGCGGCGCAGGGCCTCGAGGTCGGGGCCCTCCTCGTCGCTCGGCACCCCGAGCACGTGGGCGCGGTTCGCGGCGAACACCTGGAGCGCGCCCGCGTAGGTCGACGCGTGCGTCAGCACCACGTCGCCCGGATCGAGCAGCGCGCGCGCGACGAGATCGATCCCCTGCTGAGAGCCCGTCGTGACGAGCAGGTCGTCGACCGGCGCGGGCACCCCGCGCCGCGCGAGGTCCTCCGCGATGCGCGCGCGGAGCGACCGGAACCCGTCCTTGGGCGCGTAGCCGAGCACCTTGTCGGCGTTGCCCTTGAGCACGTGGTCGAGGCAGCGGCGGAAGAGCTCGAGCGGGAGCAGCTCCTCGGGCGGCTGCATCCGGGTCAGATCGATCACGTCGCCGGGCGCCGGCGCGCGCCGGTAGCGCAGGAACCGCCGGATCGGCTCGCTCCGCGCCGCGCTCGACACGAGCGAGCTCCACGGCAGGGTGCGCTCGCGGACCGCGTCGGTCGCCGAGGCCTCGCCGCCGCGCCACGCCTTCACGAACGTGCCGCGGCCGACCGTCGAGCTGAGGAACCCCGCCGCCTCGAGCTCCGCGTACGCGCGCACCACCGTGTTGCGGTGCGTGCCGAGCTCGCTCGCGAGCGCGCGCGTCGGCGGGAGCCGATAGCCCTCCGGGAACGCACCCGTCCGGATGCGCGCCGCGATCTGATCGAAGATCTGCTGGTAGATGGGCGCCCCCTCGGCCCGCACCGTCACCCCGATGTCCTGCATGGGGACCGGTGTGGACCAATTCGAGCCCGTCATCAACGGTCACGCGCGAGATCCGCAGGAAACAAGTAGTCCAATCCGATGAGATTGGCTGTCTCCGCGTACCAATCACATGCTCCGACCTAGACCAATCTCCGAGGGGACGGTTCGAGCTTTCGCAACTTTCTCCGCCCGCGGAGGAGGGCCAGCGGCGCGAGGAGCCAGCCGAGGCGGCCGCCTCCGGCCGCTCCCGCGCGGCAGGCGCAGCCCTCGCTGCCGCCGCCGTCCGGGCCGGCGTCCGCGGCCGCGGCCGCGTCGCGCGGGCTCGTCCCGCCGTCCACGCCCGGCGGCAACGCCGCGTCGGCGCCCATCGCGCCCGCGTCGGCGTCGGGCACGCCGCCGTCCGTCGGGGGCGGCGGGTCGACGGAAGACGGCTTGCGATCCTCCATGAAGGTCCAGCCCGGGTTCTCGCCGTCGCCGAACGCGTACGCGCCGACGTCCGCGACGCCCATGCGCGCGGTCCCGTTGAAGTCGTCGGCGGGGACGTGCGCGGCATCGCCGCTCGCGACGAGCGCGCCGCCCGCGCGCGGGAAGACGTCGTTCGGGATCGTCCCCGAGTAGCTCGCGCCGCGCAGGTCCGCGCTCATCGTGCTCGCGGTGAAGCCGCCGCTCACGCCCTCGACGGGGCCCTCGCCCGCGTTGCCGACCACCGTGATCATGGGGTGCGCGTCGCGGACGAAGATCGCGCGGCCCGCCTGCGCGTAGAGCGCGTTGTTCGCGACGAGCACCGCGCCCGAGACGCCGCGGAGCGAGATCGCGTCGGCGACCGGCGCGATCACCGTGTTGTGCACGATCACGAGATCTTGCGGGGTCCCCGCGGCGTGCGGCTGGAACGCCATCGCGCCGTTGCCCTGCCCGTCGAGGACCACGTTGTTGCGGAGGGTCGCGTTCGCGGCCCACTGGATCCCGTGCCCGCCGCACGCCCACACCACGTTGCGTTCGACGAGGTTCGGCGCGCCGTTGCCGAGCGTCGCGTAGCCGAGGATGCACGGGTAGTTCGTGTGGTGGACCACGTTGTCCGCGATGACGCAGCCGTAGCTCCCCTCCTTGAGCTCGATCCCGTCGCCCTGCTCGACGCCCTCGTCGGTGTGGTGGACGTGGTTGCCCGCGATCACCGAGTCGGCGAGGCGGCACGCGTCGTCGTTGCAGTCGAGGTACATCCCCTCGCCGGTCCCGCTCGTGTGGTGGATGTGGTTGCGCAGGATCGCGATGCGCAGGTAGGTCTGCCCGGAGTCGTTCATCCGCAGCGCCACGTCGCCGGTGTCGTGGATCTCGCAGTCCTCGATCGTGAGATCCTCTGCGCTCATCACGCGCAGCCCCGCCGAGCCGCCCGAGAATTCGAGCCCGCGGAGCACCGCGTGCCGCGCGTCGAGGTCCCAGATGTTCTCGCCCGAGCTCTGGACGAAGTGTGGGCGCGCGCCGTCGGCCGCGCGGATCACGATGGGCATGTCTCGGGTGCCCGCGAGCGTCACCGCGAAGCGCTCGTCGATCGCGTAGGTCCCGTCGGCGAGGACCACCTCGTCGCCCGGCGCGAGCGCGTTGAGGGCGGCCTCCACGTCGTCGGCGGGACCGAGCGTGATCTGCGCGGCGGCGGGGGCGGCGGCGAGCCAGGCGAGGGCGAGAGCCCCGAGCATCTTCATGCGGAGCAGTCTACCCGCGATCGCCGGGTCCTCGTCAGAGCGGCTCGACGGTCGCCGGCGCGAGCGAGACGGCGCCGTCCTCGGCGACGTGCAGGTTCGTGAGGACCTGCACCGCGCGCCCGCCGGCCGTGCCGATCGTCGTCACGAAGCGCGAGCTCGGGATCCACTCGTCGTCCTGCGCGGGCTGCGCGATGCGGCAGCTCTCTGCGCGCCGCGCCTCCGACGTCGCGACGTCGCGCTGGATCGGCGCAGGGAGCCGCGCCACGTCTGCGGGCGCGACGAAGTCGAGGTCGCAGCGCCCGCTCGTCACCGCGGCGAACGCGTTCGCGATCGTCCAGCGCAGCTCCGGCGGCGCCACGTCGATGCGGGTCATCTCGACCATCGCGCGCGTCGGGCGGCCGCCGAGCCGCTCGGTGTTCACGGCCCAGCGCAGCCGTCCGTCGGGGAACGCGAACGCCATGAGCTGGACGCGCAGGTACTCGACGTCGGACACGAGCTGGGACTCTTCGAAGAGCCAGATCACGACCTCCGCCGCGAGGTCGCTCCCGAGAGTGGAGGCCTGGGTCGCGCGCAGGTCGCGGCTCGGATCGCCCTCGAAGCGGGCCGAGCGCGGGCGGCTCTGCGCCGCGGCGACCGAGGCCGCGCTCGCGTCGAGCAACCAGCGCGCGAGCCGCGCGTGGAGCTCGGCCGGCGCGACGATCGGGGGGAGCTCGAGCGCCGTACAGGCGTCGGCGTAGCCGCCGGCGCAGGAGCGCCGGTAGGAGTCGCGCGCGCGGTCGAGCGCGACGGGCACGAGGTGCCCCCCCGCGTGGAGCCAGCCGAGGTAATAGCAGACCGGCCAGTCGCCCCCTTCGCACGCGCGCTCGTAGAGCGCGACCGCGCGCGCGGGATCGCGGCGCACGCCGTGGCCGTTCTCGAAGAGCCGCCCGAGCCCGTTGCAGCCGTACGTGTCCCCACCGTCGCAGGCGTGCTCGAAGAGCCGGCGCGCGACGCGATAGTCGAGGCGAACGCCATCCCCGATCTGGTAGTGGACGCCGAGGTCGTAGCAGGCCCGCAGCTCGCCGGCGCGGCACGCGCTCGCGAGCGGCGCGAGGTCGCGCGGGATCCTCCGCGGGAGGGGCTGCGCCGCAGCGGGGGCGGCGGCGAGCACGACGAGCAGGCAGGCGAGCGCGCGCATGGAGGGGTGTACGGCCGCGCCCCTGGCCGATCTTCCCGTGTCGGTCTCTTCCCAACGACCCTCGATTGCCCCACGATCGCCGCGCGTGGAGATCCCCGACGAGCTCCAGAAGACGGTCGAGGCCGTGATCGACCGGCTCGGCGTCGACGCCGCGACCCTCGAGGCCCGCCCGAGCTCGACGATCATCCCCGAGCCGCGCAGCGTCGACACCGCCGGCGAGCGCGCGATCGGCCTGCTCGCGGATCTCAACGCCGCGACCACGATCTCGCAGAAGCTCGAGCTCCACGGGACGATCGGCGAGGGCGGGATGGGCGTGGTGCGCCTCGGGGTGCAGCGCACCCTCGCGCGGATGGTGGCGGTCAAGACGCTCAAGCACGACGTCAAGAGCGAGCGCGCGACGATCAAGCTGCTGCGCGAGGCGTGGGTCACCGGGAACCTCGAGCACCCGAACGTCGTGCCGGTCTACGACGTCGCGCTCGAGGCCGACGGCAGCCCCCTCATCGTGCTCAAGAAGATCGAGGGCACGGGCTGGGACGAGCTCATCCACGACGACAAGACGGTTCGCGCGCGCTTCAAGGCGGACGATCTGCTCGAGTGGAACCTCCGGATCCTGCTGTCCGTGTGCAACGCGGTGCACTTCGCGCACAGCCGCGGGATCCTCCACCGCGACCTCAAGCCCGAGAACGTGATGATCGGCGCGTTCGGCGAGGTGTACCTCGTCGACTGGGGCATCGCGGTGAGCCTGAAGGACGACGGGAGCGGCCGGCTCCCGCTCGCGAAGGACGCGCTCGAGATGGCGGGGACCCCGCTCTACATGGCGCCCGAGATGCTCGGCGGCCCGACGAGCAAGCTCACGGAGCGCACCGACGTCTATCTGCTGGGCGCGATCCTCTACGAGATCGCGATGGGTCGGCCGCCGCACGTCGGCGAGGGGCTCATGCAGCTCGTCGCGCAGATCGTGGACTCGGATCCGGATCTCGACGACGAGGTGCCCGAGGAGCTCGCGCGGGTGATCCGGCGCGCGATGGATCCGGACCCGGACGGACGCTTCGAGAGCGCGGAGCAGTTCCGCCTCGCCCTGCAAGGTTTCTTGCAGCATCGAGACGCGGCGGTCCTCGCGGAGAAGGCCGACGCCCGGCGCGCCGAGCTCGAGGCGCTCCTCGCGCGCGCCGACGACGACGCGGAGCTCGAGGATCGCGAGCCGATCTACCGACACTTCGGCGAGTGCCGCTTCGGCTACAAGCACGCGCTCGAGGTGTGGCCCGAGAGCGAGAGCGCGCGGCGCGGGCTCGCGTCGGCGATCGAGGCGATGGTGGAGTACGAGCTCTCGCTCGGCGAGCCCGAGGCGGCGCGCACGCTCCTCGCGGAGCTCGAGGCGCCAGCCCCTGCGCTCGTCGAGCGCGTCGAGGAGGCGCGCGCGGCGCGGCGCTCCGAGGAGGCGCGCCTCAAGCAGCTCGAGGCCGACACCGATCCGCTCGCGGGCCGGCGCACGCGCGCGTTCCTGGGGGTCATCGTCGGCTCGGTGTGGAGCGTCACGCCGCTCGTCACCCAGGGCCTGCTCTGGACCGGCCACGACGTGGAGCGCTCGCACCTGCTCCCGATAGCCTTCGACGGCGCCTTCCTCGCGATCATGGTCGCGCTCGGGGTCTGGGCGCGCGAGTCGATGGGGAGGACGCGTCTCAACCGGACGCTCTCGGCGGGGGTGTTCCTCGCGATGGGCAGCGCGCTGCTCCTGCACACGGTCGAGCACGTCTCGGGCGGCACCGACGTCGAGGCGACCTTCCGCCACGAGTTCGTGGTGTGGGCCGCGCTGTGCCTCTTGTGCGCGCCCGCGATCGACGCGCGGCTCGCGATCCCCGGCCTCAGCTACGCGCTCGGCTTCGTGGTGCTCGCGTTCTGGCCCGGCGGAGTGTTCATTGCGCTCTCGGTCTGCAACGAGGTGCTGCTGATCACCATCATCCTGCTGTGGCTGCGGCGCGAGGACGTGGACGCATTCCGGGAGGGCCGCAAGCGGCGCCTCGAGGAGCGCCGCCAGTGGCTCCGCGAGCGCCTGCGGCGGCGCCGCGAAGACGCGAGCTCGAGCTGACCACCGCCAGGGGACGCGATGTTGACAGTTGCCAAACTCGTCGACGAAACCCCAGGATTCTTGAGGATCGCGAGGGGACGCCCTTTTGTAATTTTCCCAAAATTTTTAAAGGTCAACAAACCCCGCCCCGAGAACAACCCCCCCGAGGTGTGGACCCGGGGGGGGCGGCGACACGGG
>JAYRVK010000142.1:0-3554 GCA_041918555.1 Sandaracinaceae bacterium | reverse complement strand
TCGCGGCCGGCGGCGTGGTCGCGGGCGTGCTCGATCTGCACGAGAACCACGAGCTCCTCGCGATGGCGCGCGAGGCCTCGCTGGGCGAGGCGATCCCGCTGGCGGACATCCACGCGCGCAGCACCGCGAGCCAGCTCAAGTGGATGATCGGACACCTCGCGTTCGTCGGCGTGGGCGCGGCGTGGCCGGCGCGCCGGGCGCTCCTCGATCGCGTGCTCGTAGCCTCGCTCCTGTTCGTCCAGCTCCCCCTCGGCGCGCTCGTGTGGACGCTCGTCGATCCGGCGTGGCTCGAGGTCGCGGTGTGGGCCCGCTACGGCTCGTTCCTCGCGGGCTTCTTCGTCATCGCGTGGATCGCGTTGCCGCGCGCCGCGCCCTCCGGAGCCGCGACAGGTGCACCGGCGTGATCCCCACGTACGAGGCGACGTGCTTCGCCTTCACCCGCGCCTCGAGCCCGGGGTAGCGCGCGCGGAAGGCCTCGTAGCGGCCGGTCGCGTCGAGCGCGAGCAGCTCGTGCTCGCGCCGCGCCTTCTGCGAGAGGAGCGCCGCGGTGATCCGCTGGCCGAAGATCGCCCACGCCGCGAAGCGCTCCCCGAGGCGCCGCGTCTCGTCGTAGGGCGCGCACAGCACGCGCGAGGGCTCCTCGGCGACGATGCTCGCGCGGGACGGCTCCCCCGAGAGGAGGTCCGCCAGCGAGCCCGACACCTGGCCCTCGCGGACGAACGCCTTGGTGCGCTCGCCCCCGTCGTCGAGCGGGAAGTACTCGCGCAGCAGGCCGCGCACCACGAAGAGCACCTCGGTCGCCGGCGCGCGCCCCGCATGCAAGACGTGTTGACCGGTGCGCAGCGCGCGCGGCCGGAGCAGCGCGGCCCCCGCCTCTAGCGCGTCCTCGGGGAACGGCCCGAACGCCTCGACGGCAGCTCGATACGCGGCGCGATCTTCGGCGGTGAGGCCCATCGCGCCGCCAACGTAGCCGACGTGGGCGAGGGGGCGAAGCCCGCCGCGACCGACCTCGGCGCAGCCCGCCGAGCTGCGCTACGTTCGAGTCATGGCGGATCCGGCGAAGCGGCGCGCGACGCGCGCCGATCTCGATGCGCTCCCGGAGCACCTCCGAGGTGAGCTGATCGGCGGCGTCCTCTACACGATGACGCGCCCGCGCCTTCGCCCGGCGCGTGCCGCCTCGATCATCGGAGGCGACCTCAACGGCCCGTACGACCGCGGGCGCGGCGGTCCCGGCGGATGGTGGATCGTCGTCGAGCCCGGCATCCAGCTGCTCGAGCTGGACGTCGAGGAGATCGCGCCCGACGTGGGCGGCTGGCTGCGCGAGCGCCTGCCGCGACCTCCCGACGGCCCGATCACGGTCCGCCCCGACTGGGTGTGCGAGGTGCTGTCGCCGACCACGCGCCGGCACGATCTGAAGACCAAACGACCGCTCTACGCGCAGGCGGGTGTGCCGTGGATGTGGATCGTCGACCTCGACGCGCGCGTGCTGACCGCCAGCCGTCTGCACGAGGGTCAGTGGCTCGAGATCGGAACGTGGGGGGACGACGACGTCGCCCGCGTCGCTCCCTTCGACGCGGTCGAGATGCACCTGAGCGACCTCTGGGGCGACGTGCCCTGAGGCAGCGCTGGTCTCGCCGACGCTACCGGTGCCTCGTGTAGTACCCGTAGTCCTCGGCCCGCGGCGCCAGGCGCGCCTCGAGCGCGCGCCGCGCGGGCTCGTCCATCGGCGAGAGCGTGCGCGCGATCTCGAGGTAGGCGTGGACGTCGCGCGGCGCGAAGCAGCTCATCAGGCACGTGTCCGCGAAGCTCGCGGCGTACTCGACGAGCTCGCGCACGCTCGCCGCGCCGTCCTCGACGATGCGGCCGTGACCCGTGACCTTCATGCCGAGGACGCCCATCCCCTGGCGGCGCGCCTCCGCGATCACCGTCTCGGTGAAGCGCTCGAGCGCGAGGTCCACCGGGTTCACGGGGCAGAGGATCGTCGCGAAGGGGTGTCGCCGCATCGCCTCGACGAGGATCGACGCGTCGTAGTGGCCGGTCAGCCCGACGTGGCGCACGAGCCCCTCGTCGAGCGCGCGCGTCACCGCCTCCATGGCGCCGCCCGGCCCGAACACCTCGGCGAGCTCGTCGGCGGTGCGCAGATCGTGGAGCTGCCACAGATCGAGGCGCTCGACGCCGAGCCGCGTGAGGCTCCGCTCGAGGAGCGCGCGCGATCCGTCGCGCGTGCGGTCGTGGGTCTTGGACGCGAGGAAGATCGCGTCGCGCGCGCCGGGCCGCGCCCGGAGCGCCTCGCCGTAGTAGCGCTCGCTCTCCGCGTAGGCCGGCGCGGTCTCGACGTAGCGGATGCCCGCGTCGAGCGCGGCGACGATCATCGCGACCGCCTCCTCGGTCCGGTCCTCGGTGCGGAGCACGCCCTCGCCGCCGAGCGCGATCGGCAGCACGCGCGCGCCCGTGCGCCCGAGCGTCACGAGCCGATCGTCGCCGCGCGCCACCGCCGCGCGCCCGGGCGGGGGCGGCTCCTCCGGCGATCCGCGCTCGCCGGAGCCGGCCGTGGACGTGGACGCGCCGCCGACGCCGCAGCCCGCGAGGGCGAGCCCGCCGAGCGCAGCGAGCGCGTCGCGGCGACCGATCGAGGAGGTCGTCATCGCCGGTGGTCTGGCACGAGCGGGACGGCGCGTCACCGCGGAGCGAGCTCGTAGAGCGCGCGCGGCGTGACGGGGACGAGCTCGCCCGTGCCGTGGGTCTCCACGTAGCGCGCGTACTGCTCGCGCGGGCACGCGGGCGCGAGCGCGCACGCGGCGGCGTGCGGGCACGGCACCGTCGGCACGCTGAACGCGGGCTCGCCCGTCGGGTCCGAGCCGACGTGGACGAAGGTCTCGGCGCGGTACTCCGTGCCGTGGAGGTGGGTCGGGGCGTGGGGCTCGCGCAGGCCGAAGAGCGCGACCCCGCGGGCGCGCTCCTCCCCGAGGAGCACGCACGGGTGCGGGATCAGGTGCGCGAGCTCGCGGCGCACGCGCTCGGAGCCGTCCCGATCGAGGACGCGCCGCAGGAGCTCGGCCTCCGGCAGCGACGCGCGCGTCCACGGGTCGTCCGCGCGCTGCGTCATCGGGTACGGGAGGTGGAGGTGCAGCGCCACCCCGAGCGCGTCCGCGTGCGCGAGGAGCGCGGGGAGCGCGTCGACGTTGTCGCGCACGATCACGCTCGAGAGGATCAGCCGCCCGGGAGCTGTCAATGTATCTTGCAACACCTCGATGGCCTGCGACACGGCTTCGAACGAGCCGTGGCGCCCCGTCACCGCGTCGTGGACCCCGGCGTCGACCCCGTACAGCGGGACCGTCACCGTCAGCGCCGCGGGCGCGCGCTCGACGACCCGCGTCGCGAACGACCGATCCGCGAAGCGCCGCCCCGGGCTGAACACGGAGAGCTCGTCGAACCCCTCTGCGCGGATCGCCTCGACGAGCGGGAGCACGCGCGAGAACGCGAGCGGATCGATCCCGTTGAGGCGCACGGCGCGGGTGCCGGCGCGGCGCGCCGCCGCGAGCTCGGCCTCGAGC
>JAYRVK010000141.1:0-2754 GCA_041918555.1 Sandaracinaceae bacterium | reverse complement strand
GCGGGCTCGCGGAGCCGCCGCAGAAGACCCGCGCAGCGGGGCTTCGGAGGCGCACCTCACTCCGTCCGCGATCCATCGCCGACGCGATTAATCGACGGTCCTTCAGAACAGGAGGCCGAGCGAGACCGCGTGGTAGGTCCGGACCGGATCGGTCTCGAGGCCGAGCTCGAGCGTGTAGCCGATCTCGATCGTGCCGCCGAAGAGGAACGAGAGGCCGATCGCGGGCCGGACGATCCACTCCTCGGTCGTCGTCTCCTCGAACGCGATGCAGCTCATGTCGGGCCCGGGCGTGCACCCGGGCACGACCAGCGCGCGCCGCTCGCTGAGCCGATCGTGCAGCACCGCGATGCCGCCGGCCGGCACGATGTAGAGCGTGGTGAAGCCGAACACGTCGACGAAGAAGCGGTAGCCGAGGAGCGACTCGATCCGGATGAGCTGGCGCTCGCGGCTCAGCACGTCGCCCATCGCCGAGTCGACGCCGCCGAAGAACAGGCCGACGTGGTTCATCAACGAGACGCGATCGAAGAGGATCGCGCCGAGCGTGAGGTAGAGGCCGAGCGCGACGGAGCCGCTCTCGTCGATGTGGAGCGCGCCGCCGATCCCGAGCTGCGGTCGGAGATCGCCGAGGTAGTCGCCCGGCTCGCCCGCGCCCTCGATCGTCGCGTCGATGCGCGCGGCGCGCGCGACGAGGCCGACGTCCGTGCCGAGGATCCCGGCGCCCGTGATCATCCCGAGCACGCGGCCCTCGCAGTCGAGGAGCGGCGCGCCCGCGTGGCCCTCGGTGAGCGGGACGTCGGCCTGGATCGCCGCGTCGTTCACCGCGGCCACGTGGCCGGTCGCGACCGACCAGCGCAAGAGACCTTCACCACGATCGCCGAGCATGCGCGACGCGCCCTCGAACGGATGACCGAGCGCCACGGCCTCGCGCCCGATCATCGCGCTCGACTCCGGGGCGGGCTCGAGCGGGGTCGCGTCGAGCTCCTCGTCCAGCTCGAGGATCACGAGGTCGAGCGCCTCGTCGCGCGCGAGCACGCGCGTGTCGTGGCGCGCTCCGTCGCGCGTCACGACGCTCGCCCCCTGGCCCAGGCGGATCACGCTGAACGCCGTCACGACGTGCCGGCGCGAGCCGTAGAGGAACCCGGCGCCCCACGTGCGGCCGCTGCGCACGCGCACCACGGCGTCGAGGGCGACCTCGCGCGCGCGCGCCGCGCAGGGGGTCGCGGGAGGGGGCGCGGGGGGCTCGAGGGGAGGCGGCGGGAGTGGCGGCATCACCTGCGGCGCGGGCACCGGCAGAGGAGGCGGCTCCGGCTCCGCCTCGGCTCTCGCGTCCGCCGGGGTCGTGGGGTCCGCGGGGCCGACGTCGAGCGCTTCATCGGGGACCGCGCGCCCCGCGGCCTGCGCGCGGATCGTAGCCGGGGCGGCCCACACCAGGAGGAGGGCCAGACAAGTCAAGTACTTTTGCATAGCTATCGAGAGAGGATCTCGTCCAGGTAGTCCATCTGATCGTGGCAGAACGCCGTCGTGCTGAAGCCCGGGAGCGCCATGCGCTCGCCGAGCGGTCGATCGCCGCCGGCGTCCATCAGGCAGCCCTCGGTGTCGAAGTCGTTGTGGTAGGCGGTCGGCGAGCCGTAGGGCTGCGCCATGCCGAGGCTGTGCCCGATCTCGTGCGCGGTGGTCTCGCCGATGATCGAGCCGAGCGCGTGGATCGCGCGCTGCACCGCCTCGCCGCGCGCGCCGCCGACCTCGCCGCGCGCCTCGGCGCGCGTCGCCGGCATGGTGCGGACCGGATCGAAGACCTCGTCGAAGAGCGGCTCGGGATCGGGCGAGCCCGGCGGGCGCTCCCCCGGGAGGCCCGGGCGCTCGCTCCAGTACAGCATCGACTCGACGAACACGCCGCCGTAGCCCGGGTAGCCGTCCATCTGCGTCTCCGCGTTCACGCCGCCGATCGCGTCGAAGAGCCGCAGGTTGCCGATGTCCTTGCCGGGCGAGTTGTCGTAGCCGAAGAGGCCGGTCCCGTTCGGGTCGGTGCCGCCGATCTCGACGATGGAGTACGCGGTCCGCACGTAGTCGTCGGGCTCCTCGAAGCGGAAGTCGACGTTCCAGCTCGCGTAGATCTCCTCCATGCGCGCCCGCACGCGCGCCTCGATCTCGGGCGCCGCCTGCGCGAGGCCGAGGTGCACGAGGCTCGAGTAGTAGCCGGGCAAGAACCGGATGTGGATCACCTGGCGCACCGGGCCGAGCGCGAAGCCGAAGGGCACCGCCGCGCCCTCGAGCTCCTCGGTGCCCATGATCGCGATCGGCGTGGCCGTCCCCATGAACGTCCCGCGCGCATGGCCGAACAGGGCCGACGCGAGCACGTCCATGCGAATTGCGGGCTCCACCACGAGCTGCACCTCGGAGCCCGACACGTACGCCGGCACGATCTCCTGCGGGCCGAACGGCTCGGGGGATCCACCGCCCGCGGGCGTGAACGTGCCCTCGAGCCGGATCAGCGTGGTCTCGTCCGGACGATCGGCGCCCCCCAGGAACCCGGCCCCGAGCACGTGCAGGATCTGCCCGACCGTCGCCTCGGTCGGATCGAGGGAGTAGAGGTCCGGCGGGTTGAAGTGGAAGCTCGTCGAGAGCGTCGCCGACTCGCTCGTCTGGCCGGAGCGCAGGCGCGAGCTCAGCTGGAGGGTGCCCTCGAAGGTGCCGGGCGCGAGCCCGCCGAGGTCCGTCGTCAGCACGATCACGCCGCGCTCGCGATCCACGCGC
>JAYRVK010000140.1:0-2001 GCA_041918555.1 Sandaracinaceae bacterium | reverse complement strand
CTCTCCGACGAGGTGCGCGCCGCCCAGGATCGGACCCGCGGCCCGCACACCGCGCGCGGGCGCGCCGCCGCGGTGCGCCGGCCCGGGCTGGCGGTGAAGCCCGCGCGGCCGCGGCCGCGGGTCCCCGTCCGGCTCGTGGTGGGCGCGCATGACGCAGCGCACCGCGCCGTCGCAGAGAGGCTCGCCGCCCCGATCTCGACCGTGCCGGACGCCGGCCACAACGTCGTCCTCGAGGCGCCCGAGGCGATCGCGGAGCTCCTGCGATGAACCGATGGATCCTCGCCGCCCGGCCGGCCACGCTGACCGCCGCGATCGTCCCCGTGGCGGTCGGCACGGCGTGCGCGTACGCCGTCGGGTCGCTGCGCTGGGGACCCGCGCTCGCCGCGCTCGCCGGAGCGATCTGGATCCAGATCGGGACGAACTTCGCGAACGACGTCTTCGACGCCGAGAAGGGCGCCGACACCGAGGCGCGCCTCGGACCGACGCGCGCGGTCTCCGCGGGGCTCGTCTCCGCGGCGTCGATGCGCACGGCCATGATCGCGGCGTTCGGCGTGGCCACGCTGGCCGGCGTCTACCTGACGTGGAGCGCCGGCTGGCCCGTGCTCGCGATCGGGGTCGCCTCGGTGCTGAGCGGGATCGCCTATACGGGAGGACCCTACCCGCTCGGCTATCACGGCCTGGGCGATCTCTTCGTGATGCTCTTCTTCGGGTTCGTCGCGGTGGTCGGCACGGTCTACGTGCAGGCCCTCGACGCGCCGGCGATCGCGTGGCTCGCGGCGGTCCCCGTCGGCGCGCTCGCCACCGCGATCCTCGTGGTCAACAACCTCCGCGACCGCGAGACCGATGAGGTCGCCGGCAAGCGCACGCTCGCGGTCCGCTTCGGCCGCCGCGCCGCGATCGCCGAGTACGCCCTGCTGGTCGCGAGCGCGTACGCGGTGCCCGTGGCGGTGTACGCGTCGGGACGCGCCGGTGGGCTCGTCCTGCTCCCGCTCCTCTCGGCCCCGCTCGCCGTGTGGCTCGTGCGCCGCGTCGCGACGGAGGCGGGCCGCGCGCTGAACCCCACCCTCGCGCGGACCGCGCAGCTCCTTCTCCTCCACGGTATGCTCCTCGCCGCGGGCATCGCGCTGTCGAGTTGAGCCGACGCGCGCGCGCGTCCATGGTGCGCCCCTCAATGCAGGCCGAGCTTCAGACGCTGCACGCGAGCATCCCCGCCGCCGCGAACGCCAAGCACCGCTGGCGCTCGCGCTCGAGCGTTCGCCTGATCCTGAGCGACGGGCGCGGCGGCCTCGGCGTCGGCGAGGCGGCCCCGCTCGCGGGGCTCTCGCCCGAGAGCGCCAGCGAGGCGCGCGAGGCGTTGGCCCGCGTCGCGTGGCCGCGCCGCGCGCCGCAGAGCCTCGCGGCGATCGCGCGGATCGTCGAGCGCATCGACCCGAGCGTTCCGTCGGCCCGCTTCGCGGCGGAGACGGCCCTCCTCTCGCTCTGGACCTCGCGGCTCGGGGTGCCGCTGTTCAGCGTGTGGACCGACTCGGTGGACGAGATCCCGGTCGCGACGACGCTCTGGGGTCACGACGACAAGCAGCTCGTCGACGCCGCCCGCGAGGCCGCGGCGTACGACGTGCCGGCGGTGAAGGTGAAGATCGGTCGGGCCGCGGCCCTGGACCAGTGGCTGATCGAGGCGGTGCGCTCGCTCCTGCCCGACGCGGAGCTGCGCCTCGACGCGAACGGGAGCCTCGGCGCCGAGGCCCTCGGCGAGCGGCTGGACGCGCTCAGCGCGTTCCGACCGGGCTTCCTCGAAGAGCCGGCATCGCTCGACGTGGTCGAGGCCCTCGACACCGTCCCTTTCCCGATGGCCGTCGACGAGTCGCTCGGCGGACCGGACGGCGACGCGGCCTTCGAGCGCGCGCTGGCGTGCCGACACGTCGACGTGATCGTGCTCAAGCCGTCCCTGCTGGGGGGACTGATTCGCTGCGCCGATCTCGCGGCCCGCGCGCGCGACGCCGG
>JAYRVK010000139.1:0-3174 GCA_041918555.1 Sandaracinaceae bacterium | reverse complement strand
GCGCGCTCGCCGAGACCCGACGGGGCTCGGCGAGGCGGCGCGAGACTGCGGAGCAGGCTCGCGCCGGGCGGAGCGAGAGCCGGGTCCGCCCGCGTGCGCGAAGCGTACGCGGGCGGGCTCGGGGCTCGCGGAGCGCGCGGAGGAGACCGTGGAGTGAGGCGCGATCCGCGGAGCGGACGCGCCGAACGGAGCGGGCTCCGGATCGCACCCGCACCCCGGAGCCCGACAGTCAACGCTGCACTCGCCCGCAGGTCGAGCGACTACTCGTGCGAGGCGCCGCGGCGCAGGTACGCCGGGATGTCGAGCACCGCCTCGTCGTGCAGCGCCTGCGCCCCGAACGCGCGGCCCCCGCGGCCCTCGAGCGAAACCTGCTCCGGGGCGTGCGAGACGCGGCGGACCGGGGCGCGGCTCGCGCGCGCGGCGGCCGGCGTCTGGCGCGCGACGGGGACCTTGATCGGCAGGGTCGGCCGGCTCTGCCGCGCCGCCTGGGCGATGACGTCCTCGACCTGCTGCCGCGGCTCGCCGTCGAAGCCGGTGGCGATCACGGTGACCTTCACCACGTCGCCCATGTCCATGTCGGTCACGAGGCCGAAGATGATGTTCGCGTCCTCGTGCGCCTCCTGCTGGACCAGGCTCGCCGCCTCGTTGATCTCGCGGAGCTTCACGTCGGGGCCCGCGGTGAAGTTCAGGAGGATGCCGGTCGCGCCCTCCACGCTGACCTCGTCGAGGAGCGGCGAGTTGATCGCCATCTGCGCGGCGTCGATCGCGCGGCGGTCGCCCTTGCCGTAGCCGGTGCCCATCAGCGCGCGGCCCATGCTGCTCATGATCGTCTTCACGTCGGCGAAGTCGACGTTGATCATCCCGCTGTGCGTGATCAGGTCGCTGATGCCCCGCACCGCCTGCACGAGCACGTCGTCGGCCCGCTGGAACGCCTCGAGGAGCGACATGTCCTCGTCGCCGAGGCTCAGGAGCTTCTGGTTCGGGATCGTGATGATCGTGTCGACCGACTCGCTCAGCTCGTCGATCCCCGTGTCCGCGTTGCGCGCGCGGCGCTTGCCCTCGAAGAGGAACGGGCGCGTCACCACGCCCACCGTCAGCGCGCCGAGGTCCCGCGCGATCTGCGAGATGATCGGCGCGCCGCCGGTGCCGGTGCCGCCGCCCATGCCGGCGGTGATGAACACCATGTCGGCGCCCTCGAGCGCCTCGCCGATGCGCTGCACGTCCTCGAGCGCCGCCTTGCGGCCCACCTCGGGGCTCGCCCCCGCGCCGAGGCCCTTGGTCAGCGCCGGCCCGAGCTGGATCTTGATCGGCGCGAGGTTGTCCTCGAGCGCCTGCATGTCGGTGTTGGCGGCGATGAACTCGACGCCCTCGAGCCCGCTCTGGATCATGGTGTTCAGCGCGTTGCCGCCGCCTCCACCCACGCCCACCACCTTGATGCGGGCGTTCATCTCTGCGTCATCCGCGAACTCGATCGAGATACCCATCGTCGTTCCTCCCTGTGCTGCGCCGCGTGGATTCGCCCTCCGCGTGGCGCGCAAAGTCCGTTGTCGCCCCTCAGAACACCTCTCGGAACCACTGCCCGAGCTTGCTTCCCCAGCCGTGCGCGTGGTGCGCGGGCAGCGCGACCGCCGCCTCGGGCCGGACGCGCACGTCGGACTCGCGGAGCCGCTGCGCGCCGTACTTCACCAGCCCCACGCCCGTCGAGTAGGCGGGGCTCTTGACGACGTCCATCAGGCCGCCGACGCCCATCGGCGCGCCGCGGCGCACGGGCAGGCCGAGGATCTGCTCGGCGAGCTCCGGCATTCCGTCGAGCTGCGTCGTGCCGCCGGTGATCACCGCGCCGGAGGCGAGCATGTCGGCGTAGCCCGTCTCCGCGATCACGTGCGAGACCGCCGCGAAGATCTCCTCGACGCGCGGCTCGATGATCTGACAGAGGACGTGCCGCGGCAGCACGCGGGGCGGGCGCCCGCCGACCGAGGGGACCTCGATGGTCTCGTCCTCGTCGACCATCGCGGTGGCCGCGCAGCCGTACTTGATCTTGATGCGCTCGGCCTCCGCCATCGGGGTGCGCAGGCCCGTCGCGATGTCGTTCGTCAGGTTGATGCCGCCGATCGGGATCACGCTGGTGTGCACCACCGCGCCGTCGACGTAGATGATCAGGTCCGTGGTGCCGCCGCCGATGTCGATCAGCGCGACGCCGATCTCCTTCTCGTCGTCGCTCAGCACGGCCTGCGCGCTCGCGAGCGGCTCGAGCACCGTCTCGGCGATGTGGAGGTCGCAGCGCTCGCACACCTTCGTGATGTTCTGCGCGGCGGAGTTGGCGGCGGTCACGAGGTGGACGCGCGCCTCGAGGCGCACCCCGCTCATGCCGACCGGCTCGCGGATCCCGTCCTGGTCGTCGACGATGAACTCCTGCGGGAGCACGTGGATCACGTGGCGGTCGCCGGGGAGCGGGATCGCCTTGGCCTGCTCGAGGACGCGCTGGACGTCCTCCGCGGTGACCTCGCGGGTCGAGATCGCGGCGACGCCCTCCTGGTTCATGCCTCGGACGTGGCTGCCCGCGATGCCCGCGTAGACGCTCGCCACCTCGACGCCGGCCATCGTCTCGGCCTGCTCGATCGCCGCCTTGATGGCCTGCACCGTCGACTCGATGTTCACGACGACACCCTTGCGCAGGCCCTTCGAGGGCACCGATCCGATCCCGATGATGTCGAGCCCGTCGTCGGTCAACTCCGCGACGATCGCGCAGACCTTCGTCGTCCCGAGGTCGAGCCCAGCGATGATTTCGTTGTCCGACATCCTCTTTCCGTCCCGGGCGGGTGCGCCCAAGCACGTCACTACAGGACGTCCCACGCGGGGACCAAATTTCGTGCATGTCGGCCGCGTCGACCTGCTGTAATCGAGACCGATGCCTCTCTGTCCGACGTGCGGCGAGGACGCCGGAGACGCGCTCGACGCGTGCCCGCGGGACGGCACGCCGCTCTCGCACCTCGGCAAGGGCATGGCCGCGATGCCGCGCGTCGGAGACACCGTCGACGGCCGCTACGCGCTCGTCGAGCGCCTCGGCTCCGGCGGGATGGCCGTCGTCTTCCGCGCGCGGAGCGCGGGGCTCCAGCGCGACGTCGCGCTCAAGGTCCTGTACCCGCGCTGGGCGGAGGACCGGACCACCGTCGC